>NZ_JBNLYC010000004.1:0-93351 GCF_050172015.1 Bacillus sp. GMa5/1
GAAGCTTTCTGTACTAGTAAATTTAATAAATGTTGTACCATAAAAATTATTTAATAATGCAATACTAAAAATTAATAAAAACCATATCGCACCGCTTATATACATAATTAAAAACTCAGTTCTTTTATGCTTAAATGATGCTGTTCTCATCCCCCATATTAATACAGTAATTCCTACAAAAATCATAATCGGATAGCCAATTAACTCAATTAAAGAATAAGACAAACGATGGTCGGCTGCACTAAAGAATACGCTCTTCATCATCGTGAAAGCCAATAAATTTACAATAAAGTAAAGTAATAATTTATAATTACCTTTTCTATCTATATCCATCTCTTTTGCAAGTTGATTAGCATATTCTTTTGGAGCATGACCGAATATATCACTTACCGTCTTACCTTTCTTCTCACCTTCTATTAAATGTAGTTCTGCATCTTCTATAAAAGAAATAATATCATCTTCTCTAATGCCCTTCGTTCGTAAATAACCTTTGGTATCCTCTAAAAACTTTTGTCCTTCATTCGATAGCACTTTTATCCCCCCTTTATTTAACCATTTCTCTTCTATTTGTCTTCATCATAATTTCAACAAAAATTAAAATAAATAAACTTCCATATAAACATATAATTTGAAATAACATTGGCATGAGATCTTCAGATGTAAATGTTTTAAACAGTAACATAATAGAAAGCGGAATGATTAAATATAAGTTTTTAAACCATCCTTCAAAATACATATTTATCACTACTGTGATGATAAAAATACCACCAGCCAATAAATAACTTTGCATTTGAGTGAATATAAACATTTTTGTAGGATATATCACATCTAGTACCATAATAACTCCCATTAAAAACATTGGCGCTATCATTACTAAAAACCACATAGAAAACCACGTTTTTGAAAAACTTGTTACAAAAGTCATTTTGCGAAGTAGAAAATTAGGACCTATAACAACTAAAATAAATGAAAAACTGTAACCGATACACTGAATAAGTGAAATCTGTAACATTCCATGGTTCACTATTAAGATAGAAGCAATAATCCAAAACGATACGATATTCATTACTGTAAAACCAATTTGCTTCCACGTTTCCTGTCTATCCCTTTCCATCACTTTTACAAGTTCATTTGCATATTCTTTCGGTGAGCTTCCGAAAATATCTTCTACACTCTTCCCCTCACTCTCACCTTCTATTAAATGCAACTCTGCATCTTCTAAAAAGTTTTCAACATCACTTTCTTTTACACTCTTTGCCGTCAAAAATAATCTCATATCTAACAAAAACTTTCGTGCTTCTCTTGATAGCATTATTTTTTTCTCCCCTTCCCTTCAAGTAGACGCTCTACACTACTTTGCATCGCTTCCCAGCGATCCATAAATTCACCAAGTGCTTCCTCGCCTTTTTCTGTTAATGTATAATATTTTCTCTTTGGACCAGATGGAGATTCCTTCATTACGCTTGTTATTAGTCCTTCTTTTTGCATTCGTATTAATAACGGATAAATACTTCCCTCACTCGCCATTGTAAAACCATACTTCGCTAGCTTTTCACTCATTTCATAACCGTATATTTCGCCTTCAGAAATAATAGCAAGTAAGCATCCTTCTAAAATCCCTTTCAGCATTTGACTTGTCGACATAATTTAAATCCTCCTACTATCTTGTTTTACAAGATAGATAAGCGTAAGTATCTTGCTTTACAAAATAGTATAGCAAAGACTATTTTGCAAAACAAGATAGCTAATGATATTTTTTTCCAAATGTTTGCAGGAATTTCATTATAGCTTCTCTAAATAGAGCACTATGAAAACTTTATTATGAAGGGATGTTTTTCATCATGGTTACAAATCGAGTTGTCTTTTTAACAGGTGCTGCAAGTGGTATTGGTTATGAAATGGGAAAGGCTTTTGCAAAAGAAGGTGCAAAAGTTGTGATTACCGATCGACTTGAAGAACGTGCAAAAGAAGCTGCTGAACAATTACAAAATGAAGGTTTTCAAGCTATCGGTTTAAAATGTGACGTTACATCTGAAGAGGAAATTACAGCAGCAATTTCTCAAACAGTTGATCATTTCGGTTCATTACATATATTAATTAACAACGCAGGAATGCAACACGTTTCACCCATTGAAGACTTTCCAACTGAAAAGTTCGAGCTACTAATTCAAATTATGCAAATTGCTCCGTTTATCGCAATTAAGCATGCCTTTCCGATTATGAAACAACAAAAATATGGTCGTATTATTAATGTCGCTTCTATTAACGGCCTTGTCGGATTTGCTGGAAAAGCTGCCTACAATAGTGCAAAACATGGCGTAATTGGATTAACAAAAGTTGCTGCTTTAGAAGGTGCTACGCATGGTATTACTGTTAATGCCCTTTGCCCTGGTTATGTCGATACCCCTCTTGTACGTAATCAACTACAAGACTTAGCTACTACACGAAATGTACCACTTGAAAATGTTTTAGAAGATGTTATTTATCCACTCGTCCCACAAAAGCGCTTATTACAAGTACAAGAAATCGCTGATTATGCGATGTTTTTAGCGAGTGAAAAAGCTAAAGGTATAACGGGACAAGCTGTTGTTATAGATGGTGGTTATACCGCTCAATAAAAATAAAGTTTGCTCAAGAAGAGCAAACTTTATTTTTATTCCCGAGGATCTTCGTACTTTAGTAATTGCCGCGGGAGCTTCTCAATTGCAACAATTACCCCCTCTAGTTTACTTTCAATACGGTGGAGTAAATATAATGTTACAACAATCGGAAACCCTACATTACCTATCATCTTGATCCACTCTTCCATCCTCTTCCCCTCCTTTCATTATATAAGTAAGAGAAAACACTGCATTTAGGCATAAAAAAACAAGCTATTATGTATTAGCTTGTTTTTCAAATAATGATGCAATTTCTCGTTTATAGTCCCCGCGTATAATACCTTTCTCAGTAATAATTCCTGTAATTAATTCATTCGGCGTTATGTCAAATGCTGGATTATAAACATCCGTTCCAATTGGTGCTACTTGTTTTCCAAAGATTTTCGTAACTTCTGTTTCATCTCTTTCTTCAATAATAATTTCAGCTCCAGTTTCTTTCGTAACATCAAATGTTGACAGTGGAGCAGCAACGTAAAATGGGATATTAAAGTGCTTTGCTAAAATAGCTAAATTCATTGTCCCTATTTTATTTGCCGTATCTCCATTTGCGACAATTCGATCCGCCCCTACAATAATTGCATTTATTTCTTTCGTTTGAATAGCATGAGCTGCAGTATTATCTGTAATAAGGGTCACATCAATATTTGCTTGCTTCAATTCCCAGGTCGTTAAGCGACCACCTTGTAAAACTGGTCTCGTTTCACACGCATATGCATGTAAACGCACACCTTTCTCTTTTCCAATATAAAAGGGAGCTAATGCAGTTCCATATCTGGCAGTTGCGATACTTCCAGCGTTACAGATTGTTAAAATATTATCGCCATCTTTAAAACATGTTAACGCATATTCCCCAATATTTCGGCACACCTCTTCATCTTCCTGCTGAATGCGAAGCGCTTCTTCTTCTAATGTTTTTTGTGCTTCTTTTATTGTAGTAATCTCTCGAATAGATTCTCTCATACGATCAATTGCCCAAAATAAATTTACTGCTGTCGGGCGTGACGTTCCTAAATAATTACAATCTCTATTAAACTTCTTTTGAAATTCTTCAATATGTACAGTGTTATATTTTTTTGATGCAAGCGCCAAGCCAAATGCAGCTACAATTCCAATTGCAGGCGCTCCTCGTACTTCTAACATTACGATGCTTTTCCAAACCTCTTCAATAGTCGTCAATGTTTTGTATTCTGTGCTATGCGGCAATTTCGTTTGATTTAATACCGCAATTGCATCACCTTTCCAGCTTACAGATCTCGGAACAGTAACAATTGTACTCACGCTTTTACGCCCCCTGAAACTGTCTGTTGAAATAATGTTCGAAACAGTTGAATATCAGCACTTTTAGATTCATATTTTATTAGTTCTTTACCTAAGGATAGCGCTTGTTTCTTAGCTTGAATTCTTGTTTCTTTATTTTCTATTTCATCTAAATCTGCTACATGAGCTAAACCAATTGTTCTACGAATCAGTTCACATCCGGCAAATCCAACTGCATCAGTAAAGATATTTTGCAAAATAATTGGTAACCATTGTTTTTCTTTCGTATATGCTTCTACACCTTCTCCAATCCATAACTTTGTAAAAGTTTCTACAAAATAACTCCACGTCTTTTCTATATGGAAAAATAGTACACTTCTTTTTTCTTCTTCTCTAGATAAAGCATTTAATAATAGATTTGCAATAAATTGACCTATGTCAAATCCAAATGGGCCATATGTCGCAAATTCTGGATCAATCACTTTCGTTTCAGAAGGTGACGAAAAAATACTACCAGTATGTAAATCACCATGAATAAGAGTTTCTTTTCTTGTTAAGAACTTATATTTATATTGTGCTACTTTTAGTTTTAAAGTTTTATCACTCCAAAGTTCATCAACCACGAGCTGTAAATCTGGCTCATAATCATTTGTATCATAATGTCCAAACGGATCTGTAAACACTAAATCCTCTGTAATTTTACAAAGGTCCGGATTTACAAAGGTACCTTCTAGTACCCTCTTCTCTTCTGACTGTAAACCAAAATCTGAAGTATAAAATAAAACATGTGCTAGAAAACGGCCGATATGCTGGGATAAAAGCGGATATTCTTCTCCGTCTATTAATCCTTTTCTTGTAATTGTTAGTCTTGATAAGTCTTCTATTACCGTTATCGCTAACTCTTCATCATGACTGTACACTACTGGAACATAATCCGGTACATACTGCGCAAAAATTTGTAATGCCTTGCTTTCAATCGTTGCTCTTTTTATAGACAATGGCCAGCTTTCACCAACTACTTTCGCATAAGGCAGTGCTTGTTTTATTATAATTGATTTCTCTCCATCATCTAATTTGAACACGTAATTTAAGTTTCCGTCTCCAATTTCATGACAAACGACATTTGCCTTCGCTTCAAAATAGCCATGATCTTTCGCATATTGTACAGCTGTTATTTCTGGTAATGAATAATATCCCATCGTCTTCTCCCCCTTTTTAAATTCAGAGGTTTTTCTAACATAGAAAAACCTCTTTCCACTAAGAAAGAGGTTTGAAGTTTATCTTCTCCCCTCTTATCTGCCAGAAAGTTTTACTTTCTGCTGGAATTAGCACCGTGCCTTTTGGCGTAATAAACGCCCCATTTCACAATGGTATTACGGTCGGTTGCTGGGCTTCATCGGGCCAAATCCCTCCACCTGCTCTTGATAAGAGTTGTATAATTTTTTGAATTTTTAACTTTATGTTGAAGACTATACCAAGAATAAAAATCACTTGTCAACATTTTATTTGTATAATTCTGGACGGCGATCCGCAAAAACTGGAATTCCTTTACGTACTTCTTTAATTTTCTCGAATTCAAGCTCTCCAAATAAAATTGATTCCTCTTCATTCGCCTCTACTACAACTTCACCCCAAGGGTCCACAATTAAAGAATGACCCGCAAATACATTATTTGGATCCTTTCCTGCTCTATTACACGCAACAACATAACACTGATTTTCAACTGCTCTTGCTTGCAATAGCAAACGCCAATGTGCTAAACGAACTAATGGCCATTCTGCTACAACAAATAATACTTTTGCCCCTTTAGCAGTATGGACACGCATCCACTCTGGAAAACGAATATCATAACAAATTGTTCCAGCGCATTCGACATCATCTAGCTTAAATTCGCCCGTACCATTACCGGCTATTAAATATTTATGTTCATCCATAAGCTGAAATAAATGTACTTTACTATATTCGTTGACTAGCTGTCCTTCATTATTTACAACATACATCGTATTTGTAACGCCTTGCTCTGTTTGCTTTGCTATAGAACCACCAACAATATGTATATCATATTGCTTCGCCCATTCTATTAACTTTTCTTTCGTTTCCACTCCATCCCTATCTGCAATTTCAGAAAGTCTCGTTAAATCATATCCTGTTGTCCATAGTTCTGGTAAGACGATAACATCTGGCCTTTCCTTCATAGCTTCGCTTATTTTATTTTTAGCATTCTCAATATTTTTTTCTACATCTCCAAAAACAATATCCATTTGAATACATGCGACTTTCATTTTTTCAGCCCCATTCTTATTTTTTTCTTTACAAAATACTGGAAAGATTATATCATTTGTCACTAGAATTGTAACAACTTTCAAAAGAGGTGGAAAGTATGAAATTATTTCAACCTTCTGAGATAGTAACATCATTGCCAACACAATTTTTCGCTTCACTTGTTGCAAAAGTTAACAAAGTCGTTGCAGCTGGTCACGATGTTATTAATCTAGGTCAAGGTAATCCAGATCAACCAACACCGCAGCATATCGTAAAAGCTTTACAAGATGCTGCCGAAAAGACCATTCATCATAAATATCCGCCATTTCGCGGACATGAAAGCTTAAAGGAAGCCGTGGCTACATTCTATAAACGTGAATACGGCGTCGAATTAAACCCCAAAACTGAAGTTGCTATTTTGTTTGGCGGGAAGGCTGGACTAGTAGAATTACCGATTTGTTTTACAAATCCTGGTGATACGATTCTCGTTCCGGATCCAGGTTATCCAGATTATTTATCCGGGGTTGCTTTAGCAAAAGCACACTTTGAAACAATGCCGCTTATTGCAGAAAATAACTTTTTACCAGATTATACGAACATTGATGACTCTATTGCAGAGCGTGCAAAATTAATGTTTTTAAACTATCCAAATAATCCTACCGGTGCTACTGCATCAAAAGATTTTTTTGATGCAACCATTCACTTTGCTAATAAACATAATATATTAGTTGTTCACGATTTTGCTTATGGCGCTATCGGATTTGATGGTCAAAAACCTGTTAGTTTCTTGCAAGCAGATGGTGCGAAAGATATAGGAATTGAAATTTACACATTATCAAAAACTTTCAATATGGCTGGCTGGCGCATCGCTTTTGCTGTAGGGAATGAAAGTGTGATTGAAACAATTAACCTATTACAAGATCATATGTATGTTAGTATATTCGGTGCAGTTCAAGATGCTGCTCGAGAAGCGCTATTAAGTTCACATTCTTGCGTAATAGACCTTGTAAATAGTTACGAATCTCGAAGAAACGCTCTTATTTCAGCCTGTCACTCAATTGGTTGGAATGTAGACATTCCAAAAGGATCATTCTTTGCATGGCTTCCCGTTCCAAAAGGATATACCTCTGAGCAATTTTCTGATATTTTACTAGAAAAAGCACATGTCGCAGTTGCTCCTGGTGTTGGATTTGGTAAGCATGGGGAAGGGTATGTCCGTGTTGGTCTCTTGCATGCAGAAGATAGATTACGAGAAGCCATTAATCGAATTGATAAATTAAATTTTTTCAAAAAGTAATTGACAACACGAAAAATATCTGACAAAATTCAGTTATCTTAAAAATTTAAACATTTCTAAATACTTCTTATCAAGAGCAGGTGGAGGGACGAGCCCGACGAAACCCGGCAACCGATCTACAATGTAGACACGGTGCTAATTCTCGCAGCATTACGCTGACAGATAAGGAGCTGGTTGTAAAAAAACCTCTCCTTAGCTGAGAGGTTTTTTTATTTAACTAGGAGGTTATAACAATGAGCGGAATTATAGCGACGTATTTAATCCATGATGATTCACATAACTTAGAAAAAAAAGCTGAGCAAATTGCACTCGGTTTAACAATTGGCTCTTGGACTCATTTGCCACACTTATTGCAAGAACAATTAAAGCAGCATAAAGGCAACGTCATTCATGTTGAGGAATTAGCTGAACATGAATATACCAATTCGTATTTACGTAAAAAAGTAAAACGCGGAATTATTAAAATCGAATATCCGCTATTAAACTTCAGTCCAGATTTACCAGCGATTTTAACGACTACATTTGGAAAGCTATCACTTGATGGCGAAGTAAAACTAATTGACTTAACTTTTTCAGACGAGTTAAAAAAACATTTTCCTGGTCCAAAATTCGGGATAGATGGTATTCGAAATCTTTTACAAGTGCATGATCGTCCCCTTTTAATGAGTATTTTTAAAGGAATGATTGGACGAAACATTGGGTATTTAAAAACGCAATTACGCGATCAAGCAATTGGTGGTGTAGATATAGTAAAAGATGATGAAATATTATTTGAAAATGCATTAACACCACTTACGAAACGCATTGTATCTGGAAAAGAAGTTTTACAATCTGTCTACGAAACATACGGTCATAAAACGTTATATGCCTTAAATTTAACAGGACGAACTTTTGATTTAAAAGAAAATGCTAAACGTGCAGTGCAAGCTGGAGCTGATATTCTATTATTTAACGTATTTGCTTACGGACTAGATGTACTACAATCACTTGCAGAAGATGATGAAATCCCAGTTCCTATTATGGCACATCCTGCTGTAAGTGGTGCTTATTCAGCATCCAAGTTATATGGAGTTTCATCACCATTATTACTTGGAAAGCTACTACGTTATGCTGGGGCTGACTTTTCATTATTCCCATCTCCATACGGAAGTGTTGCGCTAGAAAAAGAGGAGGCTCTTGCTATCTCAAAATATTTAACTGAAGACGATGCATTTTTCAAGAAGAGCTTTTCTGTTCCGTCTGCTGGTATTCATCCTGGTTTCGTTCCCTTTATTGTACGAGATTTCGGTAAAGATGTTGTTATTAATGCTGGCGGCGGGATACACGGACATCCAAATGGAGCGCAAGGCGGCGGTAAAGCTTTCCGTACTGCAATTGATGCTACTTTGCAAAATAAACCACTCCATGAAGTAGACGACATAAATTTGCATAGTGCACTACAAATATGGGGAAATCCCTCTTATGAGGTGAAATTATGAGTATTCAAGTATTTTGTGATTTCGATGGCACGATTACAAATAATGATAACATTATGTCCATTATGGAAAAATTCGCACCACCAGAAGCCGAAGAAGTAAAGAATAAAATTTTATCACAAGAACTATCCATTCAAGAAGGTGTTTCTCGATTATTTCAATTAATACCTACTAATCTGCACGATGATATTATTCAATTTTTAATAGAAACTGCTGAAATCCGTAGTGGTTTTCATGAGTTTATACAATTCGTAAAGGAAAATAACATTTCTTTTTACGTGATATCAGGTGGAATGGATTTCTTCGTCTATCCACTCTTACAAGGAATCATTCCAAAAGAGCAAATTTATTGTAATGAAACAGACTTTTCAGCAGAGTTTATTAAAGTTAAATGGCCTCATTCTTGTGATGATCATTGTCATAATCATTGCGGATTATGTAAATCATCATTAATCCGTAAATTAAGTGATACAAATGACTTTCATATTGTAATTGGAGATTCTATTACTGATTTACAAGCCGCGAAACAAGCTGATAAAGTATTCGCTCGCGATTTTCTTATTACAAAGTGTGAAGAAAATCATATTGCTTATACACCGTTTGAAACGTTTCAAGATGTGCAAGCTGAATTAAAACTTTTGTTGGAGGTGAAGGCATGAAACAACTTTTTCGTCAATGGTATGACTTAAGCGAGTTAAAAAAAGAGTTAACAACACGAAATTGGTTTCCAGCAACAAGTGGTAATATTTCTATAAAGGTTAGCCATGAACCACTTACTTTTCTTATTACAGCAAGCGGTAAAGATAAAACAAAAACCACTCCAGATGATTTTCTATTAGTAGATCATGTAGGAGTTCCCGTTTTAGAGACTGAATTACGCCCTTCAGCAGAAACAATATTGCATACACACATTTATAACAATACGAATGCCGGGTGCGTACTTCATGTTCATACAACTGATAATAATGTCATCACAAATTTATATAGTGATGCAGTCACCCTTCAAAATCAAGAAATTATTAAAGCACTCGATATTTGGGAAGAAGGTGCAACAATTCAAATTCCTATTATTGAAAACCATGCCCATATCCCAACGCTTGGAGAAAACTTCCGAAAGCATATACAAGGAGATTCGGGTGCAGTATTAATCCGTAACCACGGTATTACTGTATGGGGCCGAGATAGCTTTGATGCAAAGAAGAGATTAGAAGCTTATGAGTTTTTATTCCAATTTCATATAAAACTATTATCAATTCAAGGAGGCGTTTCTAATGGCGCAAATTCGTATTCATGAAGTAAATACTCGTATTGAAAATGAAGTGGAAGTATCTAAATTTCTACAAGAGGAAGGCGTTTTATATGAGAAATGGAATATTTCTAAACTTCCTACTCATTTAAATGAAAATTATTCGTTAACAGATGAAAACAAAGCTGAAATATTAGCTGTGTTTTCAAAAGAAATCGCTGATGTTTCAGCACGCCGTGGTTATACAGCACATGATGTAATTTCACTTTCAAATAGCACCCCTAACCTTGACGAATTATTAATTAATTTCCAAAAGGAACACCATCATACAGATGACGAAGTTCGCTTTATCGTCAGTGGTCATGGCATTTTCGCTATTGAAGGTAAAGATGGGAAATTCTTTGATGTTGAACTTGAGCCAGGCGATTTAATATCTGTTCCTGAAAATGCAAGACATTATTTTACCTTGCAAGATGATCGCCAAGTTGTAGCTATTCGTATTTTTGTGACAACTGAAGGCTGGGTTCCAATCTATTAAGGTAGTTAGTTGAATAAAAGGACTTGGACCCCCTTTTCCAAACTTTTATTCACTCTACATATATACATCCTCCTATGGAACAGGCTTATTTCATTTTGAAATAAGCCTGATTTTTTATTTACTTGAAAGTACTATTTCATCACAAATTTAACATCTTGATTTTTCAAGTGCATTTTTCGAACATTTTTTGAACATTTATTGAATTTTTTCTGAAAATTCTGTTTTATATGTGATATACTACAATTAACTAAGAAGGAAAATAATATCGCAAACAGAGGGGGATAATCATGAGCTTACTTATCGCACTTATACTTGGAGTTACATGTGGAGCATTTCCTGTTATTTTAGGAGCTATTATGGAAGAGTTAGAAATTGGTGTTTTAGGATTTGTCGCATCTTGTGTAAGCGCTTTATTATTTGGTTTATTCGGCGCTATTCCTGTTTCAATTCTGTGTGCTTTTTATATAATACGCCATGCTCGTACAAAACAATTTGGCCCTAATCACATCGCACAAATTATCCCGTTCCCGGTTGAACGATGCCGCCGGGCTTCTAACTTATAATTATAAAAATTAAAGATGACTAAATAAATAAAAGTCCTCATTTGAGGACTTTTATTTATTTTCTTCTAGAAATTGAAACAATTCTTGTAGATGTAGGGCATCTTCACCATAGCTAATAGATACATAAAATATGCCGTCAATCTCAGCTTGCATATAAAGATCCACTCCATCACGATCATATTTCAATGCTAAATAAAACTCCATTTCTTCTAACATCTTTTTTGAGGTTCGAATTACATAATGCCCCTTCTCATCTCTTCCATATTCAAATTCTGGTTCAAAATCATATTTTTGTTTAAAAGCTTCTTTTTGTCTTTCATTAATTTGCATACAAGTAGCTCGCTGTACAGTATCAATCATCTCATCAAACTTTTGAAGGTCCACCTCGTTTACCCCCTTATATATTTTTTATATAATACTTGTGTTCCACTATTTTCTTCGCCATCCTTAATTAACTCTTCATACAATTCTTTCGCCAAACTTAAGCCTGGGACTGGTAATTGTAATTTTTCTGCTTCCTCTAAAGCAATTTTCATATCTTTCATAAAATGCTTTACATAAAATCCTGGCTCAAAGTCTCCTTTTAACATTCGAGGAGCTAAATTACTTAATGACCAGCTACCTGCTGCTCCTGTTGAAATACTCTCTAACACTTTATCTGGATTCAGTCCAGCCTTCTTCGCGTAAGCAACAGCTTCACATACTCCAATCATATTGGAAGCAATGGCAATTTGATTGCACATTTTTGTATGTTGTCCACTCCCAGCTGGTCCTTGTAATTGAATGTTTGTTCCTAACTTTTCAAGTAAAGGTAAGCATCTATCATATATTTCTTTCTCTCCACCTACCATAATTGCGAGTTTTGCTTCTTTCGCGCCAACATCTCCTCCTGAGACAGGTGCATCTAACGTATATATTTTTTTGCTTTTTGCAACTTCATTAATACGTTTTGCTAAAGTAGGTGTAGATGTCGTAAAGTCAATTGCTATCGTACCTTCTTTTGCATGTTCTATAATTCCTTCTATACCAAAATACACTTCTTCTACATCATGTGGATATCCAACCATTGTCATTACAATATCAACTTGCTTCACTAACTCTTTTGGCGTATTACACCAATTTGCACCAGCTTGCACTAAAGAATCTGTTTTTGCTTTCGTTCTATTATATACATATACTTTATGACCATCTTGCATTAAGTGATAAACCATACTTTTTCCCATTACGCCAATACCAATGAAACCTATTGATACAGTTTTATGTTCCATTTTCTCATCCCCTTTGTTCTAATAAATCATTTACCATCTTTCGGAACTCTTTATTAAAGTCATCATCCATACTATTTTTCACATTTGAAAATAACATAACAAAAATTCCTTTTTCTTTATTAAAATTATTGAAAGTGTTCCAACCAGATAACACACCATGATTATGAAAATAATCTGGATATATATAAAAACTAAATGCATATTTCCGTTCTGCTGAAGGCGAAAACATTGCTTGTATACTTTGTTCAGAAAGAAGTTTTCCATTTATAATTGCTTCGTCTAACTTCTTCATATCTCCAACTGTCGTATACATCTCACCACAACCATATAGCCAATCCATGCCTAACTTCTGCGCTGGTACAAGCTCTTTATCTTTTTTCACATAACCCTTTGCAAAATTTTTATCTCCAGGTACCATATTTCCCATACCGGATTCATGCATATCTGCTTTTATAAATATGTTTTCTTTTATGTAATCTCCTAAAGGTTTTTTGGAGATATGTTCTATTATATAAGCAAGAACCATATAATTATAATCTGTATATCTCCAACCTGTTCCTGCAGGAAATTCTAAATTTTGACGTCCAATCCAATTAATTAACTGTAAACGGGAAGCAGCATTCACATTTCCTTTCGCATGTTCAGGTAAACCAGAGGTATGCGTTAATAAATGATATAGCGTAATATTTTTATTCTCCGGAAATGAAGGAATATATTTATTTACATTATCTTGAATATTCAATTTACCTTGTTCTTGCAACTGTAAAATAGATGTGGCAACAACTGTTTTCGTAATAGAACCGATACGATATTTTGTTTGAGGCGTATTTTCTATTTTATTTTGAACATCAGCATACCCATATCCTTTATTCAATATAACATGCTCTTTATCTGTTACCAAAACTGTTCCATTAAATTGCTTTCCGACTAAATATTGATCTAATTTTTGAGATATGCTAGCATAATCAATTTGTTGCTCTTCTTTTTCTTCTATATTCCCTTGTACTTCCGATTCAATAGTAGGATTCACTTTAGTTGTTAATACAGTGTTTTCCTTTATATTGGGGCTAACAAGAAAATAGTATACTCCGCCGCCAACTATAGCAGACAGTGAAGCCATCACCATTACTTTTTTTATCATATTGATCCTCCATAATTCCTTCGCTAAAAATTATCCCCCCTATTCTATTATCAAACAATAAAAAAAAATCGCAACAATTTGTTGCGAAAAATTACATTTTTTCTTTTCTATACACACATACTTGATTCTTTCCATTTTTTTTCGCTTCATATAATGCAATGTCCGCTCGTTGCATTAATTCTTCTCTTGTAGTTCCTTGTTCATATAACGCAACTCCAAAGCTAGCTGTTAACTTCGAAATTCCAGTAAATTGCTTTGTTTCAATAAAGAATCGTAATGACTCCGCAACTTGAAATGCTTCCTTTTCTACTGTATTTGTCACTAATATAATGAATTCTTCTCCTCCCCATCTTGCAAATACATGTTGCTGCTCCACTTTAGATTTCATAAGCTCTGCAAGTTGTATTAATGCTAAATCGCCAAAATCATGACCATATGTGTCATTAACTGTTTTAAAATTATCTATATCAAATAAAATGATTGCTATTTTCTCATCACTACGTATTACCTTTTCCCATTCTACCTCTAGTATTTGTTGAAACTTTAAACGATTATAAATCTCTGTCAATGAATCTATCATAGCAAGTCTTTCTTGTTCTTGATAGATTTCATCTAATTCTGTAATTTCCGTGCACTTTACAATAAATCTTGATAAATCTTCTGGCAATGGTGTCGCACGTAATAGAAAAGTAGATACTGCCCCTTCATAATTTAACATCTTAATTCTTCTACCACTAGATAAAGTATCGTCTAGCCATGTTATATCATGCGTCGTCGAGTAGTATCCATTTTCTCTAATAAAATGTTCAGCAAATACTAAATGTTGCTCACGATAGGCAAACAAATTTTCATATCCGAAAAAAGCTAAAAAATTTGTATTACAATCAACTATTTCATCATCTTCTACTATAAATAATAGATCATTTTGAAAATCAAACATCGTTTGAAGCAATTCCTGCTGCAAACTAACTTGCCTTACTAAAGAAAGTTGATACAAACTCTTATTCACTTCCTCTAACACTGCTTGCGGAGTTACAGGAGCTATTACAATATTACGTATTCCTAATGCAAGTACATCTGTGAATTCTTTTGTTATTTGTTGATCCCAAATGACAATGAATGTACTGTGCGGAGTATACATATTCTTTATATATTTTATTTGAGAATAATCTGTTACATACGTAATGATAATGTGTGGTTTCGTTCTTTGAAATAATAGTTCGCCCTCTTCAAAACTATTTGCTATAAACATACATTTTGGATGGATATTTTCTACCGTTTGTTGATGCTTACATCCATTTTCTATATAAAGGACATTTAACTGCAGATCTTGTAACACATTTTGGAAAACCGTATTCTCTAATAAAAAATGTAGTATGTTCATCACTAGTCTTCACTCACTTCATATATCTTGTTCTACTGAATTCCTCACAAACTTTTTTAAAAGACTGGTCTCCAATAAACTTTAATTTGTGAGAGATACATATTAACAAGCTAATTGAGAATGTTATCTTCGCTTTTCACTCTATAAATTCCTTTTTTAGTGTATGATTGTAGGAATTGTATCGTTTGTATGAATGCCCTAGCTAATTTTTAAAACTTGACAATTAAAATAAAGATATTATATTCTTAAATTCGATAACTTACAAAATGTAAGTAGTGTATATTATTTTTTTGAAAATAATTCGATATACAATTTGGAGGATATACAATGACAAACGACAACTTTTTTGACGTTCTATATGAACGCACATCTACACGTGCATTCAACCCAAATAAAGAAATCTCATCTACAGAATTACATGAGATTTTAAAAGCCGCAGCACAAGCACCTTCCGCTTGGAACTTACAACACTGGAAATTCCTTGTTTTTCAAGGCGAAGATGTACAAAAACGATTACACCCAATAGCTTATAACCAACAACAAATTCTTGATGCTTCTGCAGTAGTCGCTATTTTAGGCGATTTAGAAGCTTATAAAAATGTTGAGCCAGTATATGGTCCAATTGTAGAACAAGGATTTATGAAAGAAGAAGCAAAAGAACGCTTAGCTAAAAATATTGAATCTGCATATGCTCGTGAACAATTCCCAAGAGATGCTGCCTTTTCAAATGCATCTTTAGCAGCAATGCAACTTATGCTTGCAGCTAAAGCAACTGGTTGGGATACTTGTGCTATTGGTGGCTTCAATCCACAAGCACTGACAGACGAATTTAACGTTTCATCTCGTTACGTTCCAATTATGCTTATTACAATTGGTGAATCAACTTTAAAAGGCCACCCTGCACCTCGCATGAGCGTAGAGCAAGTGAGTGAGTGGGCAAAATAATAAAAAACGAAGGTAACTACGTTGCCTTCGTTTTTTATTTTCTGTCATACTTTTGTAATATTACTACAAATCATTCGACATTTATACTTATGGAAAAGTATATTCTATTCCCTCCTCATAAATAAACGTGACGTTTCGTGTCGAATTTTGTTAAGGTGTTGAAATATACCCGTGTATTTTTGTTACAATTATGATACAATGATAACAAATAGATAACAAGAGAGGGATTTTCATTGAGTTCATACGGAAGCTTTATCGCACTTTTATGTTACATAGTAACTGTACTGCTTCTATATTTTATTGGTGATGCCGCAAACATCTCCATTTTACAATTTCCAAAAGAAGAAGCATTCCAATTAGAATCAGAAAAACATACTGCACGATCCATTGTGCCACTACTCCTAGCTCTTCCTGTATATATCATCGTTTTATATAAAAGTAAAAAAGTGTAAAGGCTACCCATTTCATTTATTTCGGTGGTTTTTACATTTTTTTGTTATATTCCCCCTATTTTAAACATCATTCCATACTAAACACCCAGCTAGTCATTTAAAATGAGAAAATCCCCTAGAAAAAATTCCACTCTCTGTCCAGTCACTAACTACCGAACTTACATAGATTATAAGTGTGAAGGGGGTGATGAGGATTATGTTTGGATCATTTGGATGCTGTGATAACTTTAGAGACTGTCATCATCGTGAAAGAGAGTGTGACCATCGCGAACATCGCGAGAAAGAGAGAGAAGTAGTTAGACCACAACAACCAGCTGTATGTAACGTACTTGCTAGCATTTCAGTTGGAACAGAGCTTTCTCTTTTAAGCATTAGAGGTAATGGCACTTTCAATAATGTAATTTTTGAAGGTTTCGCTAACGGTGTTGCTCTTTTCTCTGCTTTAGCTCGTAATAACAAAGATAACAAAGATAACAATAAAGACGATAAGAACAATCAAAATCGAAATACTTTTACTGGTATTTTACGTGTATGCCCAACTGATATCGTTGCAATCGCTATCTAATTCTGTCTCTTATCCTCGATAGTAAGCAAATAAGATTTACTTTTCTCATAGAAAAAACCTGAGACCGATTTCAAATCGGCTCAGGTTTTTTTATTGATTATATGCTTTTAACTAGTTCAACAACTTCTTCAGCAGTTGACATCATTAATGCTTTTTCTGCTAATGTTTCCATTTCTGCTTTCGACAACTTGCTTAGCTGTGTTCTTGCAGGAAGAATAGATGTTGCACTCATACTGAACTCATCTAAACCTAATCCTAATAATAATGGGATAGCAAGTGAATCGCCCGCCATCTCACCACACATACCAGCCCATTTGCCTTCTTTATGAGCAGCATCGATAACCATTTTTACAAGACGTAAAATAGATGGGTTATATGGTTGGTATAAGTAAGATACTTGTTCGTTCATACGGTCTGCAGCCATTGTGTATTGGATTAAATCATTTGTTCCGATAGAGAAGAAGTCAACTTCTTTCGCGAATTGATCTGCTAATACTGCTGAAGCTGGGATTTCAACCATCATACCAACTTCAATAGAATCAGAAACAGTTGTACCCGCTTCTACAAGTTTCGCTTTCTCTTCTAATAAAATTGCTTTCGCTTGACGGAACTCATCAAGAGTTGCAATCATTGGGAACATAATTTTTAAGTTACCGTATACGCTAGCACGAAGTAATGCACGAAGTTGTGTACGGAACACATCTTGCTCATCAAGACATAAGCGAATTGCACGGTATCCTAAGAATGGGTTCATTTCTTTTGGTAAATGTAAGTATGGAAGCTCTTTATCTCCACCGATATCAAGTGTACGAACAACGACTGGTTGACCTTCTTTTACACCTTCAAGAACTGCTTTATACGCTTCGAACTGCTCTTCTTCTGTTGGAAGATTGTCACGGCCCATGTATAAAAATTCTGTACGGTATAAGCCAACGCCTTCTCCGCCATTATCGATAATACCTTGTACATCATTTGGTGTTCCGATATTTGCAACAAGCTCAACGTGATGTCCGTCACTTGTTACAGTAGCTTGGTCTTTTAATTTAGCCCATTCAGCTTTTTGCTCTTCAAATTTCGCTTTCTTTTCTTCAAACGAACGAAGAGTTTCTTCTGATGGGTTTACGATTACTTCTCCATCTAAACCGTCAATGATAACGATATCGCCGTTTTGGATTTTCTCCATAACAACTTTCGTACCAACAACAGCTGGAATTTCCATAGAACGAGCCATAATTGCAGAGTGAGATGTACGTCCACCGATATCAGTAGTGAAACCTTTTGCATACTTACGGTTTAACTGAGCTGTATCAGATGGTGTTAAATCTTCAGCAATGATGATTACTTCTTCAGAAATTGTACCAGGATTTGAGAAGTTAATTCCTAGTAAATGTGCAAGAACGCGTTTTGTTACGTCACGAATGTCCGCAGCACGTTCTTTCATATATTCGTTATCCATGTTTTCAAACATAGAAATAAACATTGATGCAACTTCATCCATTGCAAATTCAGCATTTACTTTTTCGCTATTTACTTTATCTTTTACTGGGTTTACTAGTTCTGGATCATTTAACACTAATAAATGTGCTTCAAAGATCGCAGCTTTGTCAGCACCTAGTTCAGCAAATGCGTGGTCCTTAATAGCTTCTAATTCAGTTTTTGCTTTCTCAAGCGCAGCGTCTAAGCGTGCAATTTCTGCAGCTTCGTTTGTAATTGATTTCTTTTCAATGTTAAATTCAGGATTTTCAAGTCTGAAAGCCTTTGCAATAGCAATCCCACTTGATGCAGCGATCCCTTGAATGTTAAGAGTCATTATTCTCCTAATCCTTCGTTTTTCATAGTTTCTTCGATAGCTGCTAGTGCTTGAGCTGCATCATCACCATTTGCAGTGATTTTAATTTCTGCGTTTTGTTGAATACCTAAAGACATAACGCCCATGATTGATTTTAAGTTAACGTTCTTTCCGTTATACTCTAAGTTAATGTCAGAACCGAATTTGCTTGCAGTGTTTACAAGTAGAGTTGCTGGACGAGCATGAATTCCTGAGTCGCTAGTTACTTTAAAGATTTTTTCCATGATAATTTATCTCCTTTAAATTACAGTATTTTTTAGTTGTATAGACGTGAGTACTACACCATCTATTGTATATAATAGGCGATGTTCGGTCAACCACATCGCCTATTATAATTATAAACATTTTGCGTCAAATTCCTACTGAATGTCAATAATAGCGGTTTCGCCCTTCTTAACATTTCCATCTTTTTTCAATTCGACTTGTTGCCCTTGTTGTAAGTTTGTAAAGACAATTGGTGTAATGATAGATGGTGCATTTTCTTTTACAAATGCAAGATCTACTTTTAATAATGGTTGGCCTTGTTTCACCTTGTCGCCTTGTGCTACAAGCGCTTCAAAACCTTCACCATTTAATTTTACAGTATCAATACCGAAGTGGATTAAAATTTCTTTTCCGCCTTCAGATTGAATGCCAATCGCATGTTTTGTAGGGAATACATTGACAATCTCACCGTTCACTGGAGAAACTACTGTTCCTTCAGTTGGTTCAATTGCAAATCCGTCTCCCATCATTTTTCCTGAGAATACTTGGTCAGGTACTTCTGTAATTGGTAAGATTTTTCCTTCGATTGGTGATACAATTGTTTCATTTTCATCAACTTTTTGAGGAGTTTCTTCCACTTTTACAGGTTCTTCTTTTTCAACATGAGGTGTACGACCTGACATAATATCATGAATTTGTGATTTTAATGTGTCAGATTTCGGCCCGAAAATAGCTTGAATGTTATTTCCAACTTCAAGTACGCCAGCTGCTCCAAGTTCTTTTAAGCGGTCTTTGTTTACATTCTTTTGTTCGTTAACTTGAACACGTAAACGAGTAATACAAGCATCTAAAGAAGCAATGTTTTCTTTACCACCAAGTGCTACTAATACTTCACGAGGAAGTTCGCCTGCTTCTGCTTTTCCTGCGCCGTCATTTGCATTTGCCACTTCACGACCAGGTGTTTTTAGATTCCATTTGCGAATTGCAAAGCGGAATCCGAAGTAGTAAATAACTGCTAGTACAAGACCAACAATAATTACCCACCACCATGCTGTACGGCCTGGTAATACACCGAATAATAGGAAGTCAATTAAACCACCAGAGAATGTCATACCAATTTTAACACCTAAAATTTGCATTGTCATAAATGATAGACCAGCAAATACAGCGTGAATTCCGAATAATACTGGCGCTACGAATAAGAATGAAAATTCAAGTGGCTCTGTAATACCTGTTAAGAAAGATGTTAATGCTGCAGAACCTAAAATACCTGCTGCTAATTTTTTATTTTCTGGACGTGCTTCATGGTACATTGCTAAAGCTGCTGCTGGAAGACCAAACATCATGAACGGATACTTACCAGTTGTAAATGTACCTGCTGTTAATTCTACACCGTCTTTTAACTGTGCCATAAAGATTTTTTGGTCACCACGGATTAATTCGCCAGCTGCATTTGTATACTGACCGAATTCGAACCAGAACGGTGAATAGAAAATGTGATGTAATCCAAATGGAATTAATGAACGTTCAATTAAACCGAATATAAATGCTGCGATTGTTCTATTTGCATCAATCATTTGATGTGAGAACGTGTTTAAGCCACCTTGAATGTATGGCCAAATGAAGCACATGATAATACCTACTATTAAAGAAAATGTTGCAGTTGCGATCGGTACGAAGCGCTTACCTGCAAAGAAACCTAAGTATGATGGTAATTCAATGTTGAAGTATTTATTATAGCAATATGCCGCTACTATACCGACGATAATACCACCAAATACTCCTGTTTGTAGCGTTGGAATACCTAATACGTTTGCATACGCTGGATCTGCAAATCCAATTTTTACTGGGTCTGCTCCAGAACTTGTTACTTTCACTAGCTTATCTACTTCTAAGAACACACTCATCGTTTTGTTCATAATTAAGTAGCCGACGAATGCTGCTAAACCAGCTACTCCGTCTCCACCAGCTAAACCAATTGCTACCCCAACTGCGAATAATAATGCAAGGTTAGCGAAAATAATATCACCAGATTGTTCCATAATTTTTGCAACCATTACGAACCAATCTGCTTTTAAAGCAGGAATAACATTTGTTAACTGTGGATTTTGAAATGCATTACCAAATCCAAGTAAAATACCTGCCGCCGGTAAAATCGCTACTGGAAGCATTAACGCTTTTCCGACTTTTTGAAGAACACCAAAGATATTCTTAAACATGGAAACCCTTCCTCTCTTATCTATATTGATACCTTCCGACAAACGCCAAAAAGACATGAGGAAAAAAAGATAGAACGATAGCTATACAAAGGGTAGTATATCCCTTTCTCTAGCTTACATTCCTTACTTTTCTCCACTCATGCCTGATCGAATCAGTAACACGTGTCAAAAATAGGTTTACGTATAAGTTCACTATAATTAAGGCAAACGTTTTCGTTACTCACCTTAATGTGTTTGTCGAAATTTGTATAACTTTGCAATAGTTATTATACATAACTATTGTAAGCGATTCAATCATTTTTTTTAACGTTTTCATTTTAGACAAAAATATATGACTTTTTACACATGCTCTGCCTTTACTAAGCGTTGCAAGTGCATCGTTAAATAAATACTTTCAGCTTCATATACAGGTAGTTGCAACTCTTTTTGCATGACCTTAACTAGCTTCCAAGCCAAGTTATAGCAAACTGGATACTCCGCCTTTAATAAATCAGCAAAACTTTGCGATTCTTCTACTTTTTCTCCTTTTTTCACCCTCTCAATGGCATATTGAAGATGACGAATAAGGCGTAAATAATGAATGCTCTCTTGGTCTAATGTAATTTGTAAGTTTGTCTCAATTAAAGATACAAGTTGTGCAATGAGACGGGAGTTTTGATTAACTGAAGATAAATCAGAATTTGTAAGCGAACTGTAAATGTGAAGTGCAATAAAACCAATTTCTCCTTCTGGCAATGTAATTTGCAAACGAGAATTTAAAAGTTGTACAACACCTTCCGCAATTTCATATTCCTCTGGATAGAGCATTTTTGTTTCAACTAAAAAAGGGTTATCAATTGTAAGTCCTTGTTTTAACCTTTTAATCGCAAATGAAATATGATCCGTTAACGCAATATGAATATGTTCATTTAGTGGAGATTTCGCTTTTTCTTGAATGTACAGCATAATATCGTTCATCAATTCAATTAATTTTTCACTAATATGCGGCACTAATAATTTGTATTGTTCACGATCACGTTCATTTTTTAAGACAAACATTTTTTCGATTTGTTCTTGCTCCAATACATCTTTCGCTTTTTTCCCAAATCCAATTCCTTTACCAATCACTACTACTTCCTCGTGTTCCGGATGGCTAGCAATGATGACATTATTATTTAAAACTTTTTTAATTTCTAGATAATTACTCATATAACACCACCCTCGTACTTAAATAGCCTACTTTTATGTTACAGAATATTCTTCTTTGTCGTCAATGTAAAACATCTGCCATTTAATAAAAATTCATTTTTTAGACATGTTTATATATGATGCGTATAATGTAAGAGCAACTGTACATAGAAAGGAGATAACAGCATGATTAAAATGTTTGTAAGTGATATCGATGGTACAATGATGCAACACGGAGGTCTTATTGATGAACAAGATGTTGCGGCACTACGCAGCCTTGCCGAACAAAATGTTATTCTTTGCTTCGCTTCCGGAAGACTTGATAATGAAATTGCAGACTTAATGAAAGCTGTAAATACAAATTTTCATCGCATTAGTGTAAATGGTGTTTTTGTATATACACATGAAAATAAACAACTATTATCTGCAACTTTTGATTCCAGCATACTTCCCGATTTGTTAGCTATGACGAATGAAGATCCTTATTTCCGTTATGTAAGTGATGAGCATAATTATTACATTGAAGAGAAAACACCTTTTATTCAAGAACTTGAACAACAAGTAACTATGACTTCTGTTGAAGAACCAAACTTACTACAGAAGATTGATGATACAATTTTCCCAAATAAAATTTCTGTCGGTGGAACAAAGGAGAGCTTACAACTCCTTCAGAAAAAAATTGATGAAAAATTCCACGGGAAAGTTAGTACTTTCATCTCAGCAGAACAATGTTTAGATGTAATGCCACCGAATGTTAGTAAAGGCTCTGCCATTTCTGTTTTATTAAATGAGTTTCAAATAAAACCTGAGGAAATTGCTTGTATAGGGGATTCTTACAATGATATTCCTATGTTTTCTTTAACTCCTCACAGTTTTGCTATGTCACAAGCAGATAATGCAGTAAAAAATCACGCTCACTATGTAGTAAATCACGTCAAAGATGCTGTTAACCACGTAATTGCTCATAATAAAAATACGACTCATTCCTTATAAGGATGAGTCGTATTTTTATTTCTTTACATGTTAACCATTTTCAATTCCACTGTACTTCACAAACTGAAATATACTATTTGTTACGTGCGATATTCGTAATAAATTTATAACGATCTCCACGATAAATACATTTCACGTACTCTAGCGGTACCTCACCTTCTGAATATGACCATTGACGCATTACAAGTACAGGCGCCTTTTTAGGAATATGCAGATGTTCAGCTTCATTTTCCGTCGCAACGGAAGCTTCAATTGACTGAGTAGCGCTAACAAGTTTAAAGCCCAGTTTTTTCTCTAAATGTTCATATAAAGATTGTTGCAATATCTCTTCGTTAATATCTTTTACAAGAGCTGGCGACAAATATGTCGTCTCAAAAGCAATCGGTTCATCATCAGCTAAGCGAATACGCCTCACTTCATAAACCGATTCCCCCTCCTGTATTCTCAACCGGTCTGCTATTTTCGCAGTAGCTGGAACTAGGCGGAAACTAAGTAATTGACTACTTGGGTTCATCCCACGAGAAATCATGTCTTCTGTGAATCCCGTCATTCCTTGCAATTTTTGTTCCACTTTCGGAAGTTGGACAAATGTTCCAATTCCACGCTTCCGATATAAATAGCCCTGTTCCACTAAATTATTAATCGCCTGTCTGATTGTCATTCGACTCACTTCGAACTTATCACAAAGTTCATTCTCAGATGGGATTTTATCTCCCGGCTTCCATTCGCCGTCCTCAATTAGCTGTTTCACCCACTCTTGAATCTGATAATAGATCGGAAATGGTGAATACTTGTCGATGTTCATCAGCAATCGCCTCACTGCATAAAGATAGAGCTTCTTGATCAGCGATTACGGTTACATTCGGATGACGTTGTAAAACTGTAGCCGGACACTCTTCACTATATTCACCTTGCAATAATTCTTTAACAGCTTCTGCCTTTTTAGAACCCATAGCAACAAGTAGAACTTGTTTCGCTTTCATAATGCTTCCAATTCCCATTGTAATCGCATGAGTTGGCACATCTTCTTCTTTTTCGAAGAAGCGAAGGTTTGCTTGGCGTGTAGATTCTGTTAATTCAACAATGTTTGTTGGAGAATTAAACGGTGTTCCTGGCTCATTAAATCCGATGTGACCGTTTTCACCGATTCCAAGAATCTGTAGGTCAACTGGGTTAGCAGCTAGAATGCTCTCGTAACGTTTGCACTCTTCCTCTAAATCACTTGCCATCCCGTTTGGTACATAAGTTTGTTTAAATGGAAGATGATCAAACAACTGTTCTTGCATGAAATAGTGATAGCTGTTTTTATCTTCATGTGGTAAATTTACGTACTCATCTAAGTTTACAGTGGTTACACGGCTTGTATCAAGTTTATTTTTTCGCATTTCTGCATAAATACCTAATGGAGAGCTTCCTGTAGCCATTCCTAACGTTGGATTTTCTTTTGTTTTTACAACTTCTTCAATTAATTTATAACCTGCTTCTGCTAGTTCTTCTGGAGTTTTTACAACAAGAATATTCATTTAATTACTTCCCTTCCTTCATATGAATTCCTAAACGAACCGTATCATATACATGTAAATCTTCATTCATCACAACAAAGTCTGCATCTTTTCCTACCGCTAATGCACCTTTATTATTTAATCCAAACTCTTCTGCTTGGTTAACTGATGTCATCAGTACTGCATCTTCGATTGAACAACCTGTAAATTCAATTACATTTCGGAAAGCTTGATCCATTTTTAAAATACTACCAGCTAACGTTCCATCTTCTAATCGAGCACTACCATCTTTTACATGTACTGGCTGTCCGCCAAGCTCATATAATCCATCTTCAAGACCCTTTGCACGCATTGCGTCAGTGATAACACTTACTTTTTTTGGTCCTTTTAACTTATATGCTAATTTCACCATATCAGGGTGAATATGAATGCCATCTGTAATTACTTCAACCATTACATCTGGATTTAATAACACATGACCAACAACTCCTGGTTCACGGTGATGTAATCCACGCATTTGATTGTATAAATGTGTCGCATGTGTAATCTTTCTATTTTTTAGTTGCTCATCAATTGCATCTGTATGCCCCATTGTGCCAACTACACCAGTTTCAGCAAGATATTGCTCAAACTCTAATGCTCCCTCTTCTTCTGGTGCATATGTTACTAATTTAATTAAATTCCCACTTGCTTCTTGCCATTGTTTAAATTGCTCAATATTTGCAGGAACGATATGTTCAAGTGGTTGTGCACCTGCACGTTTCTTTGAAACATAAGGTCCTTCTAAGTGAATATATTCGAAATGCGCTCCTTTTTCTTTTGCTTCTTTTGCAGCAGTTAACGCTGCTTCAATTGCCTCTGGAGCTTGTGTCATTGTTGTTGGGAAGTAAGTTGTAACCCCTTCTTTTAACATTTCTTTACCTAGAGTTACTAACCCATCGCTATTTGCATCCATCGCATCAATATCGTATCCACCATGAATATGAACATCGATCATACCTGGAATTACAATCTTCCCTGTAGCATCAAAAACAGTTTCATTTTCTTGTGGTACATATTGAGCCATCAAACCAATTTCTTTAATGGTTTCTGCGTAACGAATAAATCCGTTTTCCACTATTTCTTGACCTGTGTAAATTTTGGCATTGATGACAATTTGCGTTTTCATTTTCATCGATCCTTTCCCATGAATTACCTACTTTTTATTATTACCTTATTCGCCTAGTTCCATCTTAATATACGCACGAGTAGTTGTCTATACATTCTAATGAAATTTCCTTTTTATTCAACAGAAAAGGAAATTTCTTACGTCTCTTATAATTATAATATATATTATTCATTTTTCCAAAAAGGGACAGTATCGCCCCCTAATCTAGAAATCACTTCAATAATGGCATTAACCCGCTAGACTCTAACATAATATGTTCACCATCTGTTTCCATTTCTACTGTACGTTTATTCGTTCTATATACCATTATACCGTGCCTTTTTAAGCGTTTCACTACACTTTGGTGAGGATGTCCATACGGATTACTACTCCCGTACGACAAAATAGCAAACTGCGGTTCCACTTTTTTTATAAACGTTTCACTTGTTGAAGTATATGAGCCGTGATGCCCTACTTTTAACACATCTGCATGGACATCAAATTGTTTTAATATTTCATGTTCTGTCCGTACATCCGCGTCACCCATTAATAAAAAATCCGCTTTTCCATATCGCACCTTTAAAACAATTGAGGATTCATTATTTTCATCTTTTGATTTCCCGTTGTTTAATACTTGTATAGAAACATGTGGATCCAGCGGTATATATTGTCCTTCCTTTACTGAAACGAAAGGTATCCCTCTTTTTTTAATATTATTCCGATACGTATGATAAGTAAGAGAACTATATGTTTTTCCGCTATCTAATATAAGCGATACCGGCATTTGCTCTACAATTGGAATTAACCCCCCTATGTGATCCATATCGGGATGCGTACTGACAATTACATCTAAATGATTAATCCCTTTCTCAATTAATTTCTGAATAATAACCTCTCCTGCTTCATAAGGTCCTCCATCAATTAACATTGTTTGTCCATTTGGCATTATAATAAGTGTTGCGTCACCTTGCCCCACTTTTAAAAAGCTCACTTTCATTTTACTAAGATGTTGCCGATGCATATGTAAAGGAGACGTAGTATGAATGGACATCATATACCTTTTAGCTGATGCGCTATTTAAAGAAAAACATAATAAAACAGAAACTAATAATAAAATAATCCGCATACCTCTCATAACTCGTCTCCTTTTTTCATTTAGTATGGCACTGTAAATAATTGATATACAAAAAAAGCTTAGCAAAATGCTAAGCTTTTATTTCGATATCTCTTGTAAGGAACCGAAGAATAAATCTGCTTCATTCATTTGTTCATTCTCTTCAGAAAGCAGTGGTAAATCATCTAATGTTTTCAATCCAAATGTGTCCAAAAATTCTTTTGTTGTTCCGTATAAAATAGGACGCCCTGGTCCTTCTGCTCTTCCCATTTCTTTTATAAGTAAATGTGAAACCAACGTTTGTAACGCCTTATCGGTTTTAACTCCTCTAATCTCTTCCATTTCAGTCCTTGTGATTGGTTGGCGATATGCAACAATCGCTAAAGTTTCGAGGGCAGCTTGTGAGAGTGAAGCAGCTGTTGGTGTATCTATTAATTTTTGATAATATGAAGCATGTTCTTTCTTTGTAGCAAAACGATATACTTTTGCATACTGTACAATTTGCAAACCACGGTTTGCACCTTCACATTCTTGTTGCATTTCTTCTAAAATATTAATTACTTCATTCATTTCAATTTCAAGAACTTTTGCTATTTGTTCTGGATAAATCCCTTCATCACCAGAAACAAATAAAAGGCCTTCAATAATTGACTTTTGTTCTTTCCTATCCATTTCACGAGCTCCTTCCTTCTATTTTCCCATAAAAATACACATCAAAAAACCGAATCACAATTAATGCGTTCGGTTCAATATTTTTTCTCTTGTTCCAAACGATACATTAAAACATAGCATGAGATAAAATGTTTGTATCCCATTTTCACATACTTGCTCTATGCAGATTTATTAGAGCTTGATACGAAAATTTCATCAAAATTATGTTCTTGCTCAATTATGATTTGTTGATTTTTCATAAGTTCCAGAACTGCTAAAAATGTTACAACCATTATTTCACGTTCAGCATCAACAAACAAATCGTAAAAGCTTTGGCGACCACCCTTTATTTTTAACTGCTTTAAAATATCAGTCATTCGCTGTTCAATTGGTATTTCTTGACGAGTAATACGTGTTGTTACAGGTTTTTTTGCCTTTTTACGGCGCATTAATTTTTGAAATGCTGCTAGCATATCATATAACGTAACATCAAGAGGTAAGCTTGTCTCCTCTTCTTGTTGCAACGATGTAAAGTCAATTGGTGGACGTGTATATAGCTGTGCTCTTTCTTGTTCTCTTTCTTTTAACTCAGTAGCAACTTGCTTATATTTCTTATATTCAATTAACCTCTCCATCAATTCTTGACGAGGATCATCTATAAAATCATCACCGTTATCAAGTACATCTTCTTCGTGTTTCGGCAACAACATCTTACTTTTAATTTGTAATAACGTTGCAGCCATTACTAAATACTCACTTGCAACATCTAATTGAAGTTCTTTCATCGTATGCACATAAGATAAATATTGCTCTGTAATATCTGCTACAGGAATATTATATATATCAATTTCATAACGATGTATTAAATGTAACAATAGATCTAACGGCCCTTCAAAAGCCTCTACTTTAAAATTATATTGCACAAAGCATCCCACCACATTTTTTCTATAACAACATAAGTATAGAGCATACTCATGTTCTATCCAACCTTTTTAAGAAATTTAATTAAAAATAGACCGATGCCTATGTCATCATGCCCACCACTTCATATGATAACAGTGTAGTAAGAACAATGTAGGAGGTCAAAAAACTATGGGTCACGTTGATTGTGGTTTTAGCGGTGGGTTCGCATTACTTGTTGTACTGTTTATTTTACTAATTATTGTAGGAGCAGCTTGCTTCTGCTAATATGAACAATAACGGCTAGGGGGAAACCTCCTAGTCGTTTATTGTTCATATTTCTATGATACACTTATATGTATAACCGTTAGATAGGAGCGAGAAAACATGTATCCTACCGAATACATACAATTTTTAATTCATTTCCATGGAGATTATGACTATTTTGAATGCCACGAAATACTAGAAGAGTATTGGAAAACAAAACCAAGAGGTAATCGTGATTATTACTTAGTTGGTCTCATTCAAATCGCAGTTTCTTTATACCACCAAAGACGTGCTAATTGGAATGGTTCCACAAAAATGATGAAAAGCGCAATCACAATTTTAGAAAAAAGCGGTGTGCCTTTACAACGTTTAGGAATTAATCAAGTACAACTTCTTTCCTTGCTCAATGAAAGATTGCAATCTATCCATAAAAAAGAACGTTTTTTACCTTTATTTTTACCCTTATCAGATCCATCGTTAGAGAAGCAGTGCATAGAGTTATGTCAAAAACAAAACCTCTCTTGGAAAGACTTGAATGCTATCCCAGGTGAATATATTATAAACAAGCACACTATGCGTGATCGCACAGAGGTCATTACTGAACGAAACAAACAATTACAAAAAAGAAAGCAGAGATAATAAACTACTTATCTCTGCTTTCACGAATGTATATTTTGTTCTAGCCCTTTACATTTTTCGCAAAAACTTGCCGTTTGCTCATTTCCGCAAATTGTAAACTCAAGAAATTTACTCTTTAACTCTTGAACCATCTTCGTCCCAATCCCCACATGACGGTGAGACGGGTTCACACTCAAATGCTGAATTTCTAATACTTGATTCTCTTTTTTTACAATCCCCATTATTCCAACAAAATCTTCATTTTCTTTCCACAAATACAATTGCCAATCATCTTTTGCTT
Organism: Bacillus sp. GMa5/1; assembly: GCF_050172015.1. Lineage (NCBI taxonomy): Bacteria > Bacillati > Bacillota > Bacilli > Caryophanales > Bacillaceae > Bacillus > Bacillus sp. GMa5/1. The sequence goes on from NZ_JBNLYC010000004.1 coordinate 29,986, forward strand.
CATATTCTTTCATTGTCAATTGTAATGTTTTCACATCTTTTTCAGTTGGCATAAACGAAAGAAGCCCCATTGCAATTTTTTCATAACTTTTTTTAAAACGAATTAACATAACCCTTATCCCTTCTTACAAAAGTTACAAACTAGTAATCCCCTCAATCACTCTTTTCATATCACATTCATTTTACAATATTTTCAACAGAGTGAGAAGAGTCTAAAACAACTTGATAATCATACAAAGCGAAAAGAAGAAAGTCAAATCTATGTTTCAGCACTATTCCTTTAATAAATAGAGTTAAAAAAAGAAAATTTTATATGGAATGGAAAGAAACATATCATTCAACACCACTTCATTCATAGTTACCCTAAAGCAGCACAATTCTAGCAAAATTAATATAACAAAAAATATTTATTGAAACATATAATGTAATGTATTCTATGTAATTGGTTAAAGGTTTGTTCTCACAAGCAATATATTTTAGCAACAATACTACTTGTATGATGAGCTGTAGAAGAAGTACTCAATCTCATTAAAAATAAAAAAGAGAGCAAAAGCTCTCTTTTTCCTTACCTTATTCTTCCCAAACTTTAACTTCTTTCATTACATCGCCTTGACGCATTTTTAATACTGTTTCAATACCGCTTGTTGCTTTACCAAATACAGTATGAACACCATCTAAATGCGGTTGTGGCTCATGAACGATAAAGAATTGGCTACCGCCTGTGTTACGGCCAGCGTGAGCCATAGAAAGTGATCCTACAAGGTGTCTATGAGGGTTTCCATCAGTTTCACATGGAATAGAGTAACCTGGGCCACCTGCACCTGTACCTGTTGGGTCTCCACCTTGGCTTACGAAGCCAGGAATAACACGGTGGAATGTCACACCATCATAAAATCCTTGCTCTGCTAATTTTTTAAAGTTTTCTACTGTTTTCGGTGCTTCTTCTGGGAAAAATTCCAAGTCGATTTTTTCACCGTTTTCCATTAATATGTATCCTAAAGTTTTCATGCGTATATGTCTCCTTTCAATTATCTCAGCACTATATTACCACATTCATGACTAGAAACAAAAAGAATCCGACAATCTAGATACTTCTTTTTTGAAATGTGGAAAAAGCTAGGTGACAAATAAGAAATATATACTATAATAACTTTGTTGCCCGAAAATTTTAGAAAGAGAAAGGGAGCGATTTTTCGTGAAAACGAAATTATTAGCTCTGCTATTAGCTGTAACGGTATTTATGATGCCAACAGCTTCATTTGCAGACATCATCGAGGGAGAATCAATTGTTACATTAGGAGAGAACTTATCCGAACAACAAAAACAAGATCTGTTAAAAGAAATGAAAGCACCAAAAGATGCTACAATTATCACTGTATCTAATGCGGAAGAACATAAATTTCTAGAAGGCATTGTTCCAAAAGCACAAATTGGTACGAGAGCAATTTCTTCTTCTATGATTACATACACAAAACCAGGATCTGGTCTTATTGTACGATCAAAGAACATTAACTGGGTAACAGATGCAATGTACACTAACGCTTTGATTACAGCAGGTGTAAAAGATGCAGAAATTCAAATTACTGCACCTTTTAAAGTTTCAGGAACTGCAGCTTTAACTGGATTAATGAAAGCATACGAAACTGCGTCCAATAAACAAATTCCTGAAGAAGTTAAAAAAGTAGCGAATGAAGAAATGGTACAAACAGCCCAGCTTGGTGATAAAATTGGTGAAGAAAAAGCAGTTCAACTTGTTGCAAAAATTAAAGAAGAAATTGCAAAAGAACAGCCAAAAACAACAGAAGATTTACGTTCATTAATTAAAAAAATTGCTGATCAACTCGGCATTACATTAACAGATGAACAGTTAGATAACTTAGTATCGTTATTTGATAAAATGAAAAATCTTAATATCGATTGGAATCAAGTTGGTAGTCAATTAAACAAAGCAAAAGAACATGTTTCTGCCTTTTTAGGATCTGAAGAAGGGCAAAGTTTTCTAGATAAAGTGAAAGATTTCTTCTCAAGTATCATTGATTTTGTTAAATCTTTATTCAAGTAAAAAAGAAGCCCGCCAATGACGGGCTTCTTTTTTATACAAGTAACGGTAATTTCATAACAGCCTCTTCAACCGAACGCACTATATGATTTGCTTTCTCCTTTACATATGGATGGGCATGATGAAGAGTAAATGAATGTGGGGTTACTTCAAACATAGAAATATCATTGAAAGAATCTCCAATACAAGCAACTTCATTTGCTTCAATTTGCAAATGATCCATTAGTCGCTTTAGAGCACTCCCCTTACTCACGCCTCTTGGCATAATATCAACATAGCGTTTACCTGATATAAAAACTTCCGCTTCGCCTTGAAACGTATCTCGTAGCTCTTGATCTAACGTCACAATTTTCTCTTCTTCTCCAAAAACAAACAATTTTGCAGGGTGTACAGTCTTACCAAACTCTTCTTCTAACGCTTCAATTTCAGCGATATGCACGCCCATATATGCTTCAAAATTATGGTGATGTTCATTCTTCCTTTTTGTATATCGCTGCTCATTTGCACAAACAATATCCGCTAGTCCTTTTTTATGTATATATCGATATATTTCCTGGGCAACCACATTTTCAAAACTCGATTCATGAAATAAATTTCCATCCGGAAGTAACATTGTCGCTCCATTTAAGCCAGTTGTGTAATATGGGAATGCAAACCTTTTTACAACTTCATCAATTCTGTGTGTAAAGCGGCCAGAGGCAAAACAAATATTTGTCCCTTTCTCAGCTAACCAACACAGCGCACGTTCATCTTCTTTTTGCATATGATTCACATCGTAAACGAGCGTGTCATCTAAATCACTTACAAATAATTTAATCATGTCCTCTTCCCCTTTCATACACAATATCTACTCTAAGTGTACACAAAAAATGTTTGATTTTTGTTAAAAAATAATAAATTTTTTGCTAAAAAAAATAAACGGGTGTATAATCCCGTTTATTTTTGTCTTTTTACATTTTGAGGTCTTACAATACTTGGTCGTACTTTTAAACTAGACATCGTTGGACGGAGTAAAATTTTTGTTAACGCGCCCCAATCAAATGGTAAAAACGGCCATAAATAAGGTGTTTGTAAACTTTTTATAGACGTTAAAAATAAAATTAATATCGTCATACCAATTACAAATCCCATCTCATGGAAGAGACCTGTTAAAATAATAACAAACAATTTCCCAACCTTATTCCCTAATCCTAATTCATAACTCGGTGTTGCATATGCACCAACCATCGAAACTGCTACATACAAAATTACTTCTGGCACAAACAAACCTACATCAATTGCAATTTGACCAATTAATATAGCGGAAATCAACCCTGCTGCAGACGATAACGGCGTTGGAGTATGAATGGCTGCCATCCTTAAAAACTCAAGTCCGACCTCTGCCATTAACACCTGTAATAAAATTGGTAAATGCGTCATCTTAGTCGGTCCAATAAAAGCAAGATTTGCTGGCAAAAGAGTTGGATCAAATACAAACACTAACCAAAATGGTAATAAAAATAACGAGAATATAACACCTAAAAAGCGCACCCAGCGTAAAAATGTACCGACAGCTGGATTTTGTCTAAACTCTTCCGCGTGCTGTAAATGATGAAAATATGTTGTCGGTGTAATCATAGCACTTGGCGATGTGTCAACAAGTACTAACACATGTCCTTCTAGTAGATGATTTGCTGCTACATCTGGCCTTTCTGTATATCGAATAAGTGGGAATGGGTTATAGCTTTGCTTTACAACAAATTCTTCTACTGTTTTATCCGCCATCGTAATTCCATCTACATCGATGTTATTTAATTCTTGTTTTATAATCTTTACTAAATCTGGATTTGCAACATCTTGAACGTATGTAATACAAATATCCGTTTGCGATCTATCTCCTACTCGAACCATTTCATTTCGAAGACGTGGATCTCGAATTCTCCTACGAATTAACGCTGTATTTACAACGATATTTTCAACAAATCCATCCCTCGCACCTCGTACTACCTTTTCGGTATCTGGTTCTGTCGGTGTTCGCCCTGGATAACTACGAACATCGATCGCGAACGCTTCCGTTTCACCTTCCACAAATATCACGATGAGTCCTGATAATACTTGGAGCATTACCTCATCCATCGTTTTCACTTTACTTACTTGTTGATGGATTAAGCGATTCTCTAAAAGCTTCACTGTATCTTCTTCTACATCCCTTATCTCATTTGTATCCACCGCTTCTTCTAAAATAGGGATAATATAATTTGTATCACAAAGTCCGTTTACAAATAACACACCAATTTCTTTATTCAAAATTTGAAATTTACGAATGCCAACATCGTATGTAACGCCTAGTCCAACTGTCTGCTTTAAATAATTTTCATTGTCACTTATGAAAGTTGATATAGGGATATCCACTTTTTTAGGCTTCGTCATAAAAACCACTCCTTTCCAAAATTAATTGAATTGCTTTCTTTGTAATAGGTGACCCTCTCTCCCATTCATCATTTCCGCACATTTTACCAATATCACCAACTCCAACAATGACAGGAACATTTAAATCGTCTAAACAATATATTGTATCTCCACTAATCCTGCCAATTTCACCATCTGGAAGTCCAAATTTATCAACACCATATTCGGTTAAATTCCCGTTCCGATCTACACTTACATCTACACGTGCCCATTCCCAATGATGCGTATTAGACGCCACTGCTAAAATACCGAGCACATCAATTTGTTTATGGGTAGCCACATATTTTAATGCCTTTTCACCAGATCCTTCTCCAATAAATCCACTGTCATCAAACATGACAAATACAGGGTCATATGGCGTTTGCATAATAAGCTCAACAACTTTTTTCCCTGTCAATTTGGTTGGATTACTTTGTGATGCTGAAATACACCTTCCCCCAAATTCCTTCGTTAAAAGCTCAATTGTCCGCTTTGCATATTCATCTCCATCTGTGACCAAAACAACCCTTCGTCTCATTTGATTTATCCTTTCGGTTTACATATAAGTGCTATAAAAAATGAAAACAATATCGCTGCGGAAATGCCCGCAGACGTTAAACTAAACATGCCAATACCAATTCCTAAATATCCATGTTTTTCTGCTGCATGCATTGCTCCGTGCAATAGTGAATGTCCAAAACTTGTAATAGGGACTGTCGCTCCAGCACCTGCAAATTTTATTAGTTTATCGTACAATCCAAATCCATCTAAAATTGCTCCGATGACTACAAAAGTTGCCATTAAATGAGCTGGTGTTAACTTTACGAAATCTAACAATAGTTGCCCAATTAAACAAATAGCTCCACCTACAAGAAATGCATATATAAAATCCACAATTCACTCTCCTTTAACTCTCTCAAATACGACACCATGTGCAATTGTTGGAATCGTTTCCTTCTGTTGCATCATCATCGGGCTTAATAATGCACCAGTCGCAACGACAAAAATTCGTTGTAAATTCCCTTTTTGCATCTCGTGTAATAAATGGCCATACGTAACAACTGCTGAACAAGCGCAACCACTACCACCTGCAAACACTTCTTCTTGACTTGATTCATAAATCATCAATCCACAATCATTGTATATATGCCCAAGATCATAACCTTCCTCAAGTAAAAGTTGTTTCGCAATCGGCGTCCCAACAGCTGATAAATCACCCGTAACAATCAAATCATAATCATCGGCACTTCTTCTTAAATCTTCAAAATGTTGTTGAATTGTATGAGCTGCTGCTGGAGCCATCGCTGCCCCCATATCCAAAGGATTTGTGATTCCTAAATCTTGCACTTTTCCGATTGTAGCTGACGTAATTTTAATTGCACTTTTTTCATTGCTAATTAATATAGATCCTGCACCAGTCACAGTTGAATTTGCTGTCCCTGGTTTTTGCCCACCGTACTCTGTTGGATAGCGAAATTGTCTTTCAGCCGTTGCATTATGACTGCTTACTGTAGCTAAGACACGATTTGCAAATCCACCGTCTATAAAAGCTGAGCCAACTGCTAAAGTCTCCATAGACGTTGCACAAGCGCTAAACATTCCTAAAAAAGGAATGCCCCACTTACGCGCAACATAATTTGCTGTCACTGTTTGATTTAATAAATCTCCCGCTAAAAAGAAATCAATTTGCGATGTTTTTATATTCCCTTTTTGCACTGCTTGTTGAATTGAGTCTGACATTAATCTTCGTTCGGCGAGCTCCCAATTTTCTTCTCCACAATGCAAGTCATCATATGAAATATCAAATTTTTTCCCAAGAGGGCCCTCAGCTTCTTTCGGACCGACAGCAGTACCCGTTGCATTCACATATATATCATTTTGAAATACCCACGTTTGTTTTCCGGTCAACCTCATACTAGCCCCTCCTTTAAGACATAAAAATTTTAAAGGTATACCTTATTAACCCAATGATATATGCACCAACAACCCCAAATACAATCACACTTCCTGCCAGTTTAAACATATTTGTAGCAATCCCTAGAACAACCCCTTCGCTCTTATGTTCTAAGGCAGCGCTCGCCATAGAATTTGCAAATCCTGTTACCGGTACCGCTGATCCTGCTCCAGCAAATTGACCGATTTTATCATATACACCACACCCTGTTAAAATCGCGGATAATAAAACAAGGGTTGCAACAGTTGGGTTTCCTGCCTCTTGTTCACTGAAGTGAAAATAATGTATATAAAATTTCATCAATACTTCTCCAACTGTGCAAATGAGTCCACCTACAAGAAATGCTTTGATACAATTTAGTAAATAGTTTGGCTTTGGATGATACTCCTTCACTTTATTTATGTAATCATCCTTCAATTTCTGACTTGTCATTTATATACTGCCTCCTACTTTACGAAATAAATCCAGTGAAACAACGATCCTATTACTTTCCCAAGTACAAGAGCAACGAGTAAAACAATAATCTTCCCCTCTACCCCTACTCGTTTCGCTAAAATAGGTAGAACATTTAACACCTCTGTTAATGCCGCAGCAAGCATTCCAATGAACGTGCCACAAAATATCCCTAATATAACGAGCCAATATTGCGACGTTTGAAATGTAATGTTTTTCAAACTGCACCAAGCCCCTGTTAAAGTACCTGCAATGACTGCCCACTCAAAATATTGAATATGCTTTCCACTTCTCGTTAATTGGGCTAAACGGGGGATTATACCAAGTACAGCTAAAAATGCGACATATCCGCTACCTACCGCAATCCCTCCAGCTAAACCAATTAAAATAACAAATCCAGACTCAATCATCGGTAAGTTGTTTCATATTATCCTTGTTTTCATTAACGATTACATACTGATCAAGTGACTGTTGGTATTGAAACATCTCAACTTCTAGCGGACTTGGCTCTTCATTAATTCGCTTTTGAAATACATGATTAAAGAATAAAACCATCCCTAAACCAAGACCTAAAGAATAAGGAATTTGAAATAAAAGTGGTTGCGCATTAAATTCTCCAGTAATCATGTAATATAACCGTTGATGTACTTGTTGCATACTTACATCTTCATGGAAATAAATGATCGCAAGGGCCGCTCCAATGAAAAGTAATAGCCATACAAGCCCGAAAAAAATTGGGTGTGTCTTCTTTTTTTCGTATATAATTTCAACAAGAGTTTGTCCAGAACCGAGTAAATTAATTTGTAGATGAGATGCTTTCTGTTGAATAATCTCAATTACTTTCATAACATCAATTACAACATGCGTCTTATCATGCGCTGTTATTTTGTAAACTATCTCATTTTGTAACAACTCAACTACGGAAGAATCTCCGGCAAGTTGAGCAACATCGCCCAGCTTTACTTCATAAGTAGGAGAAACTTTTAAACGATTGCGCATTTTAATATAAATCGTTTGTTCCAACTTTCATTCACCCCTTCACTCTTCCTCGTAGTTGTAGTATGGTTATTGAATTTTTTTCTAATACAATTTTTTCATAAAAAAACATCTGCACCATTTCGGTACAGATGTTTTTTACTTATGCCTTTTTCTTAAATAAGTTTGCAATACTTAATGCAAGCCCTCCCCAAATGACTACTATTCCAATAACCATCATCATAATTGCTGATCCACTCATTATGAAACACCTCGATCTTTCCATTCTTTTTCAAGCTTGGCAGAATCCGAATGTATTTGTGCATTCCATTTCTTTAGACTAATAATTAGCGCAACGATAAGGAAGGCTGCTGCTATCGACCAACCATACGTTACAACAAACTCAGTCGGATAATCTCCATAATTCTTTTTAATGTTTTGGATTGTACCATCAATTAGCATATACCCTAACATAAGCGGAGTAATAACGAGTAAACTTACTCTCCAAAACGTTCCTAATTTAATATCAGATACAAAGTTTGCATGATTTTGATAAACTGGTAAACGACGTAAAATGAGCCCTATCGTCACTACTTCCGCAAGTGCAATTGTAATTAATCCGAAATTATTAGCGAAATAGTCGACAACATCTAAGAACATAAGCCCACCACGTGTTGCAAATACAAGAGAAACTAACACGAGAAGGGTTCCCATAATTCCAATGGTTTTTTCCCGACTCAAACTGAATTTTTCAGATACAGCGGCAAAACATACTTCCGCGAGTGAAATAAGTGATGTGATTCCAGCAACCGTTAACGATAAGAAAAATAATACACCAAACAACGGTGACATCGGCAATTCATTAATAATTTGCGGAAATACTACGAACGCAAGCCCAACGCCAGCACTTGCTACTTTATCAACCGGTACTCCCATATTATTCGCCATAAATCCAAGAGCTGCAAAGACCCCAATACCTGCTAATAATTCAAATCCTGAGTTGGCAAATCCAGTAATAAAGGCATTATTTGTTGTATCCGAGTTTTTCGGTAAATAACTAGAATACGTAATCATAATTCCAAATGCTAAAGATAGACTAAAGAATATTTGACCATAAGCAGCAAGCCATACTTTCCCATCAAAAATACGACTCCAATCTGGTTTAAAGAATGCATCTAGTCCTTGCATAGCACCTTCCATCGTCACTGCACGAACGACGATAATAAGGAACATAACAACTAATAAAGGAATAAATATACGGTTAACAACTTCTATTCCTTTTTTAACTCCTTTAAATGCAACGCCAAGCACAATAATCCAAACGAGAGCTAATGGAATTAATACTTCCGGTACAAGTCCTCCAAATTGCCCTGGCTTATCTGCAACATGTAAGTACTCTTTAAATAAAAATGATTGCGTGTCTTTTCCCCATGCTCCAGTAATTGCAAAGTATGTATACGATATAGACCAAGCAATAATCACTGCATAATATGTTGAAACGATAAATGTTACGCACATTTGCCACCATCCAATAAATTCGGCACGCGGGCTAATACGGAAAAATGTAAGTGGTGCTGAACCACGATGACGATGACCAAGGGCAAACTCAAACGCTAACAATGAAATACCAGTCGTTAATAATGCAAATAAGTACGGTAAAAAGAATGCTCCTCCTCCATTTTCATACGCTGTATAAGGAAAACGCCATATGTTTCCTAATCCAACGGCAGATCCGACCGCTGCAAAAATAAATCCAGCTCTCGTTCCCCATTGTTGCCTCGTTTCCATGTTTCCTTCCCCCTTTATGACAAGTTCATACTTGGATTATATTTTAAATTGACTAAATTATCAATAAATTCTGTTAATTTTTGCGAAAATTAACATCTCTCTCCTATTAACGGCATAAAAAAATCGAATAGACAATTATTCGTCTATTCGATCTTTCATCTGTTTTAATATTTTCTTTTCAAGTCTTGAAACTTGTACTTGCGAAATGCCTATGCGCTCTGCTACTTCTGACTGTGTTTGATCTTTATAGTAACGCAAGTATACAATTAAGCGCTCTCGTTCATCTAGTTCTCTAATCGCTTCTTTTAAAGCAATTTTATCGAACCATTTCGTTTCAGATTGATCTGCAATTTGATCTAAAATAGTGATTGGATCTCCATCGTTTTCATATACAGTTTCATGTATAGACGAAGGGGCCCGGCTCGCTTCTTGTGCTAGAACAACTTCCTCTGGCGTTAGTTCTAGTGCCTCTGCCACTTCATTAATCGTTGGAGCCCTTCCGAATTCTTTCGAAAGCTCATCTCTCATCTTTCGAATTTTGTTTCCTGTTTCTTTTAAAGACCTACTAACTTTCACTGATCCATCATCACGTAAGAAACGTTGTATTTCACCAATAATCATTGGAACTGCATATGTTGAAAATTTCACGTCGAAAGATAAATCAAATTTATCTACCGATTTCAAGAGCCCAATACATCCAATTTGAAATAGGTCGTCTGGTTCGTATCCTCGATTAAGAAACCGCTGTACAACCGACCAAACGAGGCGCATATTACTTTGAACGATTGTATCTCTCGCTTGTTGATCTCCATCTTGACTTTTTTGAATTAACGCTTTTAGCTCGTGGTCCTTTAACTGAGGTTTCTTCTTCTCATTTTTGACCTCTATGTCCATAGGCTATTCTCCTTAATTGCATAGAGCGTTACTATTTGATAAGTATTTTGTCAAATGGATTGTTGTCCCGAAAGATTCGTTTGAAATAACTTCTACTTCATCCATAAAATTTTCCATGATAGTAAATCCCATTCCGGAACGCTCTAATTCAGGTTTAGTTGTAAAAAGGGGTTGTCTCGCTTCATCTAAGTTAAAGATTCCAATCCCTTCATCTCGAATCGTGAGTTTCACCATTGCTTCTTCCAAAATTACAGAAATATAAACAATACCTTCTGCATTTCCTTCGTATCCATGAATAATTGCATTTGTAACCGCTTCTGACACAACTGTTTTAATCTCCGTTAATTCTTCCATCGTTGGATCTAGTTGTGCAATGAAAGCCGCTACTGTAACGCGAGCGAACGATTCATTTTGACTTAATGCTGAAAATTGAAGGTTCATTTCATTTCTCATCTATGCCACCCCCAACGTCGCGAGCGCGTGCGCTTCACTTTCTTCTAAGCGAACGATTTTGAATAAGCCCGACATTTCAAATAAACGCTTAACAGGCGGTGAAATTGCACAAACAACCATTTCTCCACCTAATCCCTTTACGTGTTTATATCGGCCTAATATAACACCTAGACCAGAACTATCCATAAAAGATAAGTTCTCTAGGCTCAAAACAATATGATGAACACCATGTGTCTCAATCATATCTGTTACTTTCGTTCGCAACTCTTCAGCCGTATGATGATCTAATTCACCCTCTAGTCTCACACATAGGACGTCACGTTTTACTTCTAATTGCATGGAAAGACTCACACGATTTCCTCCTTATGCTCAAACTTTACTTATTCACATACATAAAGATTTTCGTGATACAAAATAAGAATCCTTCCTGCTGACAAAAGAAGAACTATTTCGTCATAAAGTGAAACCTTTCAGCATTATTCACTTACATACGAATAGAAAAGCGGCAAAATATTTGCCGCTATTTTGATGTTGAAAACATCCCAAAGCTTCTTTTAAATAACTCCCACCAGCTCGCTGCAGCAACATCTTCTTTTGCTACAATTGTTTGTTTTAATAAAACATCCTTATCTTTTTTAATAACAAGTGTACCAAGCGCGTCACCTTTTTTAATCGGTGCTTTTACTTTCTTTTCAGCAATTACTTCTTGTTTTACCTTGTCCATATTCTCGCCCTTCTTCATAAGAAGGGAAACATTATCTGATGCAACTAAATCTACTTTTTCTTTTTTCCCTTTCCCTACTTGAACTGTCTTAATTTTTTCGCCGCGCGTATACAATTTCTTTGTCATATATTGACCAAATGCATAGTCAAGAAGCTTCGTCACTTGGTTGTTCCGTTCTTTTGATGTTGGTGCTCCCATGACAACTGAAATGACACGCATGCCATTTTTTTCAGCCGATGCTGTTAAACAATATTTCGCTTCTGTCGTAAAACCTGTTTTTACTCCATCTACGCCAGGATAAAAACGTACTAGCTTATTCGTATTAACGAGCCAAAACTTTTTATCCGTATCTTCACGTAAATAATCTTCGTACTTACCTGTATATTTACGAATAAGTGGATACTTCATCAATTCTCTCGCCATTATAGCCATATCATTTGCTGTCGAATAATGGTCTTTGGCCGGAAGACCTGTTGGGTTTTGAAAATGTGTATTTTTCAGCCCTAGATCTTTCGCCTTTTTGTTCATCATATTTACAAATCCTTCTTCTGAACCTGCGATATGCTCGGCTACTGCAACAGATGCGTCATTTCCAGATGCAATGGCAATACCCTTTAACATCTCATTTACAGTCATCTCTTCCCCAGGTTCTAAAAAGATTTGCGATCCACCCATTGAAGCTGCATGTTCGCTCGCTCTAACTTTATCGGTCAGCTTTAATTTTCCTTTTTCAACTTGTTCCATAATTAAAAGCATTGTCATAATCTTTGTCATACTAGCAGGTGGTAATTTTTCATTTGGGTTTTTATCAAATAAAACTTTACCTGTATCTTGCTCAATTACGATTGCTGACGACGCTTGTTCCGCTAACTTCGGTGTTGTTTCTTCTGTTTTCTCCTGCTTCGTTTTCTCAGATTGTGCGAAACTCACTGAAGTTCCAGAAAGCAATAACATGAAACAAACAAGTATTCCAAAAACTCGCTTCATGACTAACCCTCCATTCTATATCAGACCTATTTTTTCCAATTTACCTTTTTTTAATACCAAATTTTTCTAAAATTTTCAGTTGACAAATACATTCGTCCCCTATATTGTATTAAGTGTATTACACACAGTAGTACACTTAATACATATGAGGAAGGAGACATTGCTCTTGCATATTCAACTTGACCCAAGAAGCAACACTCCGATATGGGAACAAATTGTTCAAAATATAAAAGAACTCGTATTGAAAAACATGTTGGCTCCAAGTGATAAACTTCCTTCTGTACGCGAACTCGCTTCTTTACTCGTTATAAATCCAAATACAGTGAGTAAAGCGTATCAAGAGTTAGAGCGACAAGGAATTATTGAAACGTTACGAGGAAAAGGAACATTTGTATCCCAATCGATTACCCCAACATTAGACGAAAGGAAAATCGCTATGGTTGAAAAGCAATTTCATCAATTACTATTAGAAGCCTCTTATCTTGGTATTACGAAAGATAAAATTCATGATTGGATAGATTCATACTATAAAGAGATTGGAGGGAATACGGATGTTGAAAGTGACAAACTTGAAGAAAACAATTGATAATCAAACAATTTTAGACGATGTTTCTTTCACATTGCAAAGAGGGAGTATCATCGGATTACTCGGAAGAAACGGTGCGGGGAAAACAACTTTATTGCGAACGATGGTCGGTATTTTAGACCCAGACGAGGGAACTGTTACATATGAAGATACAAACATTCATCAGTTTCCTGAAATAAAGAAAAAAATTGTATATGTTCCTGATTCTACTAATATATTGAACGGCTATACGATAAAAGAAATCGTAAAGTTTTATAAAGAAGTTTATACCGCATTTGATGAAACACATTTCTATGAACTGTTAGAACGTTTTAACTTACCAAATAAACGAATTCGTAGTTATTCAAAAGGAATGAAAGCACTGCTCGCCATCATTTTAGCCGTTTCTACAAAGGCAGAATATATCATTTTAGATGAACCGACAAATGGACTTGATCCTATCGTGAAAAGGAAAATTTTACAGTTTCTCGTTGGAGAAGTTGCAGAAAAAGAGATTACCATTTTCATCTCCACCCACCATTTAGATGAAGTAGAACAAATTGCAGATACAATTATTATATTAAAAGGCCATACTATCTCGTCTATTACATCACTAGACGATGCAAAATCACGATTTGCTAAAATACAAGTTGCTTATGAACGTTCATTACCTCAAAAACTAGAAAACTTAAGCAATATTAAAATATTAAATCAAACAGGAAAAGTATATACAATCTTAATCGAAGGAAATGTGGCTACAACACTGGAGAAGTTTTACAAAGAGCAACCTATACTTATTGAAGAATTAACAATGTCACTTGAAGATGTCTTCGTTACGACACTGGAGGAGGATGGGTATGTTTCATAAAGCGTTGTGGATGTGGAATTGGAAGCGTGGGAAATATGCTGCGTTACTTTTTCTCTTCAGTTCACTTTATTTTTTATCTTTCGAATACTATCAAGAAGCAGAAACTCAACAGTCTCTCTTTCTCCATCCAGAAAAAATAGGTGAAGAAAAGTTCTACTATCATTATTCTTTTTATTCTTCTAATAGCTTTTGGTTAGGTATTATTACAATTATCCTATCCTGTATATTAATTGGCTGGGAGCGAAGTAATCAAAATGGAGATTCACTTATGACATTTCCATTTAAAAGACGTGATATGTTCTTATCGAAATGGGTTTTCGGTGGATTTTTCATTGTACTATCATTTCTAATCAATTGGGGTCTTATGTATTTTATTTATAAATCTACGATTCACTTTGAATATCAATCTTTCGAACCATTTCACCGATATTTCCTGTACGCAATTTTCACATATATCGCTATCTATACTGTCTCTTTATGTATAGGTACATTTACTGGCAGTATTATTTCACAAAGCATCTTCAGCATTACTTTTTGCATAATGGGAATGGGAATCTTTTCACTCTTACTCCTTTTCTTTACAGCTCACGCTGAGGCAATACAGGGGAATAAAAGTTATACGAATTTCGAAAACATTTATAAATTCAATAAAAAGACCAACATTTCAAGCGCTATATTAGACTTTTCAATTAGTTATAATTACCACCCTACTGTCCAATCAGATGAAGATCATGGAAAAGTAATACAAAGGGGACCCACTTTTCATAGTTACTACTCTGCAAAAGTAATACTTGTTCCTATCTTCTATACTATTTCCAGCTTACTAATTGGTATGTTTCTTTATGCACGATCACCTAATGAACATAATAAGAAAATTTTCCTTTTTCCAAAATACAACTCACTCTGGATGTGGGGTACTACCTTTTATTTTGCATTAATAGGTGGGCAAATGTTAAAACGTTTTGATTTATTATTTAGTTACTATGTTGGATTCTTTTTATTTGGAATCGTCACTTATTTTATATTATCACGTCTTACAAACTATAAAGTTTTTTAAAGGAGAGATCCTATGTTTCAAAAAGCATTATGGGTGCATACCTACAAACAAAGTAAATATATTGTTTGGCTATTTTGGTTAGTAAGTTTTTATGTACTATCATATAAATACTATTTAGCAGCTGCCGAGCAATTAAAATATTTTCATGAACATAATGAATGGAAATATATATACCGATATAATTATCAACTTTCACTTCCCGATGCTATTATGGTTCAAGGAGGACTCCTTATTATATTAGCCTGTATTCTTATTGGATGGGAACGTCAAAATCAATCAAGTGACATTTTATGGTCTATGCCATTTAAACGAACACATCTCTTCATAACGAAATGGCTTTTTGGTGTGTGTAATATTGTAGCTATCGTTATACTAAATTGGGGACTTTTTGCTATTATGAAAAAGACAACCTTTCATAATAAGTATCAAATATTTTCACCATTTCATACTTACTTCTTATACATGGTTATTATCTTAATTGCTATATATACACTTGCATTATGCATAGGAACAATTGCTGGTAATATGATTTCACAAGGATTTTTCAGTGTTGCTATACTTGGATTCCCTTTTATTTTGCCGACTCTAATTGCCGGGGCTATTTCTATTCATACGGTTGGACTTATTTCCAATCATCCCGTCTATACGGAGGAAAATGTAGATCGTTACGGTTCAGTAATAGAAAAAGTGAGTATTTTAGCGCCAGTTCGCGGATTCAATATTAATTTTAATTACGATCCTCAACGTGCTTATACTGATCAACAAGGCGTACGTCATGATGAACCTAATTTTACGTATATTCCTTCAGCAACAAAACTTATCGGTCCAATCGTAAATATACTTATTCTATTACCTTTAGGAATGTACTTATATACAAGATCACCTAATGAACAAAACGGAAACTTTCTATTATATCCGAAGCTTAAAACACTATGTATGATATGTTGTGTAACCTTTATTGGAATGTTTGGAGGAATGGCAGCGGGCGGAAGTCATTCTATCGTAAATTATTATATTGGTTTTATAGGGACCAGTACGATAGTCTACCTACTATTATCTCGCTTATTAAAATTCAAATTTTCTTGGCGTGTGAAATAACCTCCTTTTAAAGGAGGTTATTTCACATTCTCTCTCCTATCCCCATACACCATCTCTTCTTTCATCCCAAATCCATCACCATTTTGCACAATTTGCTCTGTCGGTGCAACTACACTTTCAGCAATTTTCCATTCCCCACGCTCTTTCACAAATACTTGTAGAAAATAGTTCATGCCATCTAGTTGATATGCATTTTCTTTTTTCACATTATAGTGAATCGCAATGTAGTACACTTGAATGTTTTCTTTTCCTGTTTTTGATACGTATTGCGATAATCTCGGTATATAGAGGGCCGCTTTCTGAAAAGATAGTTGTTTCTCTTTAACAAGCGATGAACTTGTTACATTACGTAATGTGTCCTGATTACGAATATTATCGCTATGATGGAATAATACTGCGTTTTGCATAGAACGAACCCATAATTTCGAATATAAGACTGTATTATCGGTTTCAATGTACTTCACTTCTTTTCGCACCACTTGGATAGGCGTATCTGCGTACGTAAATGTTTGAAAATAGAAAAAACCACCAAATAAAATGGTAAGTGCAGCAATATATTTCATAATCTTTCCTCCGATCTTTTAATTAAAGTATCGGAGTTTCAAAATATTTTTATTCAAAAGAAAAAGGATAGGAATGCTTTCGCTTCCTATCCTCATTTATTATAATACGCGGCCAAATAGTTCTAAGACCATTTCTATTTCTTGGTCGCTCCAACCTTTAAATCTCTCTTTATAATATTCTTTACGCACAGCTTCAAGTTTTTCAGTTACTTCTCTTCCGTGCTCTGTAATTTCTAAATACACGATTCGACGATCTGAATTAGAACGTTTTCTTTCTACTAATCCTTTTCGTACGAGACGATCTGTAACAGCTGTAATATGACTGGAGGTTACGTTTACTTCACTCGCAATTTGCGAAGCCATCTGTGGACTCTTTAAAAATAACGCACGTAATACAGAAAATTCATTATATGGCATATGTTCTGCAAAACGTGTATTAATATCATTTTGTAATAAACGTATCATTTTTCGAAATGATGCAGATAAATCTAAAATCAGCGTTTCTCTTTTTTCGTTCAATAGCCTCGTCCCTTTTTTATCATATTTACACATATTATAATCTATAAATACCTATGTTGTACATGCTTTCTTTCCTCAACATTCTCATTTATGTAACTTTTTTCATATAAATTTCTTTTTTGTTCACACATATACATATAAAAAGGATGGTGATGGAAAATGCAGGGTGGAATGAATCCTTATTTACACAACGTACGCACAGCTAATACTGGTAAAGAAGCTACTATTACTGTACAAGGCGAAGGCGTCGTTAAAGCAAAACCGAATGTTGTTATATTAACGCTTGGCATTCGAACAGATGATAAAAATGTAAAACAGGCTCAAGAAGAAAATGCAGTGCAATCCAAACAGTTGCTGGATGCACTTAAACAGCTTGGAATTGCCGATAAAGATATAGAAACGATTTCTTATACGATCACTCCTCAATACGAATATGTAAATGATAAAGCATTGCTACAAGGATACCGCGTGGAGCATTTGTATGAAATTACCGTTTTAAATGTACAAAAAGCTGGGGAAGTATATGATATAGCCGTTTCAAATGGCGCAAATGTAGCAAAAGGTTTACGTTTCCGAGTATCTCATCCAAATAAATATTATGAGCAAGCTCTCATTCAAGCTCTGCACCAAGCAGTAGAAAAAGCTCGTGCTATTGCGAGTACATATAATTTAAATATTAATCCTGTTCCCCTCTCATTCGTTGAAGAATCTGCCCAATTACCACGGGAGGTTACGTCTTATGCTACTTTACATGCGCAAGCAGCCCCGCCCATTCAATCGGGTGAATTAGAAATCATTTCATCCATACGGGCTATTTTTACGTATTTATAACGAATTCTCTTTACAAGTAAACGTTATCATTTTACTTGTTGTAAAAACATGATGTTCTGATATAATAAAGGACGGTGAGCTCTTACAAAAGAGATATCACGGGTGGGAGAGGGATATGAAAAAGAAGGTTTAACATGAAAGGAATACTTGAAAGAACATTTAAATTAGGTTTACACGAAACATCACCAAAACAAGAAGTATTAGCTGGAGTTACGTCATTTTTCACAATCGTATATATTATGATTGTAAATGCGTCAATCTTATCAGATGCTGGCATTCCTCTTGAAGCTGGAATTTTAGCAACTGTTTTTAGTTCATTTGTCGGATGTCTACTCATGGCATTTTGGGCAAATGCACCTGCTATTCTTGTCCCGGGTATGGGTGTAAATGCATTCTTCACGTACACAGCTGTGCATACGCTTGGACTAACTTGGCAAGAAGCATTGGCTGCTGTCTTTATCTCTGGTATTATTTTTGCAATTGCCGCTTTTACACCAATCGCTCGCGTGCTATCAGTATCAATTCCAAAGTCATTAAAGGAAGCGATTACTGTCGGCATCGGATTATTTTTAGCGTTTATCGGATTGCAAAAAGGTGGTTTAGTCGTTTCGAACCCAAATACTGCTGTGGCGATGGGGAAATTAAGTAATCCTGTCGTTCTTGCGACATTACTTACTCTTATCATTGCACTTGTATTATTTATTCGTAACGTACGTGGAAACTTTTTATGGACGATTGCAATAGGAACTGGTATCGCCTGGCTATTTGGTCTTGTGGATACGAGTCAAGTGGGAAGTAGTTCATTCTCATTCGCTAATTACGGTGATGTGTTTGGAGCTATGTCATTTGGGAAACTTTCTTCCTTACCATTTTGGATTGCAACATTCTCTTTAAGCATGGTGCTTATCTTTGAGAACATGGGACTTCTGCACGGTTTATTAGAAGATGATCGTAAATTCCCACGTGCTTACCAAGCCAATGCAATTTCAGCAATGACATGTGGTCTATTTGGCACAAGTCCTACCGTTTCAACAGTAGAAAGTGCCGCAGGTATTACTGCAGGTGGCAAGACAGGTCTGACGTCTATCGTTACTGGGTTGCTATTCTTTGCATCACTGTTTGCTCTTCCATTTGTCAAATTAATTCCTGATAGTGCCATTGCACCAATCTTAATTATTATTGGCGGTCTGATGATTACAAGCATTCAACAAATTCCTCTGAATGACTTTTCAGAAGGATTTCCAGCATTCTTAATTATCGTTATGATCCCGCTCACATATAGTATCGCTGATGGCATTGCGTTCGGATTTATTGCTTACCCTATCTTAAAAGTTGCTCTTGGAAAGCGTAAAGAAGTCGCACCATCTATGTATATCATTACATGCTTATTCTTAGCTATGTTTGTATTACATGCTATTGGTTAAAAAAAACACCGAGGAAATCCTCGGTGTTTTTTTACTTAAACCATCCTTTTTTATAAAACCAGGCCATCATTCCGCCGCCAATTAGTGCCATGATAAGTAGACAAATAAAATAACTATATTGTCCACCAAGCTCTGGCATATGCGTAAAGTTCATTCCATATACTCCCGCAATAAATGTTAATGGCATGAAAATAGTCGAGAATACAGTTAATGTTTTCATAATATTATTCATATGATGTGAGTTTAATGAAAAATAACTATCCCGAATATCTGCTGTTAACTCTCGGCTTGCCTCAATCATTTCTGTTAGTTTAAGCAAATGATCATGTATATCTTTAAAGTAAATTTCATGATCGCTTATACCGTAAAAACGAGTCGAATTTAAAATACGATATAATAAATCACGCATCGGAATGATTGTACGCCTTAGCTTTGATAAATCTGTACGTATATCAAATACCTCTTCTAATACACTTCCTGCTGTCTCCCCCGTTAAATTATCATCAATTGCATTTAAATGATCCTCAATGTAATATACAGGCGCAAAATAGTCATCTACAATTTGGTCGATAATTGTATGAGCTACGTGTAAAGGACTATTTTTAATGCGCTTCTTTTCTCCAAGTGTTTTCCATACTCTTTCGATTGCATTGTTATGAGAAAAGTGGAAAGAAACAATATAACGATCACTAATAAATAAATCGATTTCGTGCGGTTCTAGTCCATCTTCCCCAAATGCATGAAGTACTAAAAAGTTATATCCATCATAAAAATCAACTTTTGGCCTCTGTACATATTCTATACAGTCTTCAATTGCAAGGGGATGGAACTTAAAATGGTCTTGCAGAATATATGTATACTCTTCTTTCGTTGGCTTATATAAATCTAGCCAATACCATACAATATGGTCTTTCTTTGTTTCTTCTAGAGAAACATCATATAATACTTCATCTGTTTTTGTTACTGCACAAATTCTAATCATAATTTCACCCATTATTATTATAAACAAAAAATAGTAAAAAAAGCCAAGGAGAAATCTCCTCAGCTTTTTTTATTACTTCGTTACGATACCGTGTACTAAAGTTGGTGCATCTACGTGTTCTTTAGAGATCTTCATGTTCTCATAAATTTTCGCTTTTACATCTTCAACATTTTCGCGGTTTGCGTAAATTGTAACGAGAGATTCACCTTGCTTCACGCTATCGCCTACTTTTTTGCGCAGCATTAGACCAACTGCTAAATCAATTTCAGACTCTTTCGTTGCACGTCCTGCTCCTAAAAGCATTGCTGCTGTTCCGATTTCGTCTGCAACGATTTCTGATACATATCCGTCTTCTTTCGCTTCCACTTCAATTTTAAATTGTGCTTGTGGCAATTTAGAAGGGTCATCAACAACAGATGCGTCGCCGCCTTGCGCTGATAAGAACGTTTTAAATGATTCTAGCGCTTTTCCGTTGTTCATTACTTCAATTAGCTTTTCACGTGCATCTTCTAAAGATGAAGCTTGTCCAGCAAGGTACACCATTTGACTTCCAAGTGTTAAACATAGCTCTTCTAAATCTTTCGGCCCTTTACCTTGTAATGTATCAATTGCTTCTTGAACTTCTAATGCGTTACCGATAGCTTCACCGAGTGGTTGACTCATATCAGAAATAACTGCCATCGTGTTACGACCAACGTTATTACCGATGCGTACCATTGCTTCTGCTAAACGTTTTGCATCTTCATCCGTTTTCATAAATGCACCTGCTCCAGTTTTTACATCAAGAACAATTGCATCTGCACCAGCAGCAATTTTTTTACTCATAATCGAACTTGCAATAAGCGGAATTGAGTTTACTGTTGCTGTCACATCACGAAGTGCATATAGCTTTTTATCAGCAGGTGTTAAGTTACCACTTTGACCGATAACAGCGATTTTGTTTTCATTTACAAGACGCATGAATTCATCGTTTTCAATTTCCACATGGAATCCTGGAACTGCTTCTAATTTATCAATTGTACCACCAGTATGTCCTAAACCGCGTCCAGACATTTTCGCTACTGGTACATCTAAAGCGGCTACTAATGGACCTAATACAAGTGTCGTTGTATCACCAACACCACCTGTTGAATGCTTATCTACTTTTACACCTTCAATAGCTGATAAGTCGATTGTATCACCGCTATTTACCATTGCCATCGTTAAATCGGCACGCTCTTGATCGTTCATATCTTGGAAGAAAATTGCCATTGCAAGTGAACTTACTTGATAATCAGGAATATCACCATTCGTATATCCTTCAACAATAAAGTTAATTTCTTCTGTCGTTAATGCATGTCCGTCACGTTTTTTTGCAATTAGGTCCACCATTCTCATTGTGAAGTCACCCCTTCATTTGTTTTACGATTGCTTTTACTAATGCTAAGAAGTTAGCTTTAACACGTTCTGTCGTTTCAATTACTTCATCGTGGTGAAGTGGTTGATCTAAAATACCAGCTGCCATATTTGAAATACAAGAAATACCTAACACTTTCATACCAGCATGACGCGCTACAATTACTTCAGGTACTGTTGACATACCAACTGCATCTCCGCCAAGTGTACGAAGCATACGAATTTCAGCAGGTGTTTCATATACAGGACCTGTCATTCCTACGTATACACCTTCTTGTACTTTAATATTTAAGTCTGCTGCAACTTGTTTCGCCATTTCGCGAAGTTCTACTGTATATGATGTAGACATATCAGGGAAACGTACGCCCATTTCAGAATCATTTGGTCCGATTAATGGATTCGTACCCATGAAGTTAATGTGGTCTGAAATTAACATAAGATCGCCTGGCTCAAATGATGTATTTACACCACCAGCTGCGTTTGTTACAACTACTGTTTCTACACCTAGTTCTTTCATAACACGAACTGGGAATGTTACTTTTTGCATGTCGTATCCTTCATAGAAGTGGAAACGTCCTTGCATTGCTACTACTGTTACACCTTGAAGTGTACCAAATACTAGTTGACCTGCATGGCCTTCTACAGTTGATACTGGGAATTCAGGGATTTCACTGTAAGGTACTGTTACTGCGTTCTCAATTTCGTCTGCTAATACACCTAGTCCTGATCCAAGGATTAGTCCTACTTGTGGTGTCTCTTGAAATTTCTCTTTTAAGTATGAAGCTGATTTTGTAATAAGTTCACGATTCATTTGTTTATCCCCCTATTTCTTTAGCTCGTTTAAGAAGCTTGTTCCGTATTCTGGCATTTTCACACCGAAGTTTTCTGCTACTGTTGCACCAATATCAGCAAATGTTTGACGAAGTGGTAATTCTTGTCCGCCTTCTTTCATGCTTGGGCTATATGCCAATAATGGTACATATTCACGTGTATGGTCAGTACCAGGGTGAATTGGATCATTACCGTGGTCTGCTGTAATTAATAATAGATCATCTTCTTTTAGTTTTGCGAATACTTCTGGAAGACGTGCATCATATTCTTGCAGAGCTTCTCCGTATCCTTGTGGATCACGGCGGTGGCCGAATAATGCATCAAAGTCAACTAAGTTTAAGAAGCTAAGACCTGTAAAGTCCATATTTAATGTATCTACAAGCTTATCCATTCCATCCATGTTAGACTTCGTACGAAGTGATTCAGTTACCCCTTCACCATCATAAATATCAGAGATTTTACCGATAGCAATTACATCGTAGTCACTATCTTTTAATTCATTCATTACTGTACGGCCGAATGGTTTTAATGCATAGTCATGACGGTTTGGGGTACGTGTAAAGTTTCCAGGTTCACCAACGAATGGACGAGCAATAACACGACCTACCATGTATTTCTCATCTAATGTTAATTCACGTGCAATTTTACAGATTTTATATAACTCATCAAGTGGCACTACTTCTTCGTGTGCTGCAATTTGCAATACGCTATCAGCAGAAGTATAAACGATTAAAGAGCCTGTTTCCATTTGCTCTTGACCAAGTTCATCAAGAATCTCAGTTCCAGAAGCTGGCTTATTACCGATAATTTTACGGCCTGTTTTTTCTTCTAATTCATCAAGTAATTCTTTCGGGAATCCTTCCGGGAACACTTGGAATGGTGTATCAATGTAAAGGCCCATGATTTCCCAGTGACCTGTCATTGTATCTTTACCAGTAGATTTCTCTTGCATTTTTGTGTAATATCCAAGTGGTTTCTCTACTTTAGAGATACCTTTCATTTCTCGAATGTTACCAAGACCTAATTTCACCATGTTAGGCATTTGTAACCCATTCATATGTTCAGCAATGTGACCAATTGTGTCAGATCCTAAATCACCAAATTGCTCAGCATCTGGTGCTTCACCGATTCCCACAGAGTCCATTACGACTAGGAATATACGTTTATATTTATTCATAACTGCGACCTCCTATAAGTTCAGTTCTACTTCTTGTAGTATGTTCAAAACGCTATAAAGTGAAACTGTTATCAAAAAAAATTCTCATTGTCAAACAGTACTTCTTTAAATCATTTTCTAACCTATTTCGTTTACTTGAAACGATTCAAAAACATTTCTAGTTTTTTCTAAGTCAGATGTCAGACATCTGATACTGATATCATAACATGTTTACGCTTTCTTTTTAATACATTTTCGTAGAATTTCTCATTTTCTTCACACTTCTATTGTAATCCATTCTGCAACGAAGTGCTAATTTTTTTATGATTTATTTCTTCATATTAAAAATAAAAAGTAGCTCTAAAGAGCTACTTTTTATTTTACTTCTATTGTTTCTTCTTTATGTTCATGCAATTCGCCTTTTCTTACATGTACTTTCACTTTGTAAGCACCGTTCTCTTTGAAAGTATGTTTCGTTTCATACTCTCCTTTATTTCCTTCTTTCGCTGGAATAAATTCGTGTTTTTCAACACCATCTTTCCAAATCTCTAGTTGTACTTCAGCACCAGTTAATGCTTCTTCTTTTTGCTTTAAATGAACTTTCATTGTAGATTCAGCATTTGCCTTTATGTCTCCAGCCATAAGATGGATCATTGTGTCACTTTTATGATCTCCATGTCCTGCACTGTGGTCACTATTTTCTTTTTTCGCATCTTCTACTTTCGCATTTCCTACAGCAACTTTTACTTCTGGCATAACGTGCATTTCACGTGCATTTGTGTGAGCGATAATATGGTATACTCCATCCGTTTCGAATGTTTTCTCTACTGCATAAACACCTTTTCCTTTATGCTTACCATCTAACATCTCGTGTTTTTCGTCGCCATCTTTCCAAATTTCAAACTTTACATCATCGGCATCCGTTACTTTTTCTTTCCCTTGTGTAACAAGTGCTTGTACTTCTGTTTTTTCACCTGGTTTAATTTCTTTCGGATTTGTTTGTACTGCTACTTTTACAGCTTCAAGTTTCTGTTCTTTTTTCGGTTCTTCTTTGTTTGTATTACAGCCAGCCAACGCTAGCATCGCGATAAATAAAGTTATAATCAGTTTTTTCATCATCATTTCCTCCTTTATACTTTATTTAGTATAGAGGAAATACATTGTAATATTCCAGTCTTCTGCTGAAAACAATATACGAAATGTTTGTGAAGTTTCTGTGAAGCGGTCTTCCCCTCTTAATCTATGAAAAAAGAGCATAGTAACTATGCTCTCGGATGAAACTGTTTATATACATCTTTTAATCTAGTTTTTGAAACGTGCGTATAGATTTGAGTCGTTGAAATATCTGCATGTCCAAGCATTTCTTGTACAGCACGTAAATCTGCTCCATTTTCTAATAAGTGCGTAGCAAACGAGTGACGCAACGTATGAGGTGTAAGCTCTTTTTCAATATTTGCTTCTTTCGCTAATCGTTTTAATATTTTCCAAAATCCTTGTCTTGATAAACGATTACCATGATGGTTTAAAAAGAGTGCATCTACTACTTTTTTCCCCATTAATTCTCTTCTTCCTTTTTCAATATACTTTTGAATCGCTTCCGTTGCTAAACTTCCTAGTGGAATAATTCTTTCTTTATTCCCTTTCCCTATGCAACGAACAAATCCCATCGTTAAATGTACATCTTCTAAATTGAGTGCAATCAATTCTGAAACACGAAGTCCTGTCGCATACAGTAACTCTAGCATCGCCTTATCACGAATTCCAAAAGCACTTGTCATTTTTGGTGTTTGAAGTAACGCCTCTACTTCATCAACTGATAATACTTTTGGTAATTTCCGTTCCCCTTGTGGCGTTTCAATATGTACGGATGGATCGTGTTCTACCGCTCGTTCACGAAGTAAAAATTGGTGGAACGAACGAATTGATGCGATATGACGCGCTAATGTTTTCGAAGATTTTCCGTTCTCTTTTAAATACTGCAAAAAATTAACAATATGTAAACGGGTCACTTCATGAAAAGTTTTCGTCTGTTCCACATTTTGCAAATACTTTACGTAGCTTTTTAAATCCCGTTCATAAGATACTACTGTATTCTTTGCTAATCCTTTTTCGACAACCATATAATGAATAAAATCTTTTAATTGATCTTCCACTCTACACTACTCCCCATTTTCATAGAAAAACATCATTCTATTTACGAAAGCATCCTTTGCCGGTTCTTCATTCCCTGATACTTTTTCTACAGTCTCTTCTTTAGGTTTTTCATAACGATGATAGCTTTCATATTCTTCATTTATCCATAGTATAGCGAAATAAAACAAAATCGTACAACTTGTAAATAATAAAAATACTTTTATTCCATCAAAAGTTAATTTTAAAGCTCGGCGCATTGTAAATTCCTCCAAAATATAAGTTATTACAACATATGCCAAGCTTTCACCAATTTATACCTTATTCAAATAAAAAACCTCTTCCTAGATAAATAGGAAAAGGTTATTTTTCATCCGTTTCATTTTCTTGACAATTTTTACAAATCCCATGGAATGTTAAACGATGATCTTTCACCTTAAAGCTCCAGTCTCGTTCTACTTTCCTTTCCACTTCACCAAGTAAATCTTCTTGTATTTCTTGTACAGCACCACATTGTGTACAAATCAAATGATGGTGGAAACGCTGCGCACCTTCTTGGCGTAAGTCATAGCGTGAAACACCGTCTCCGAAGTTAATCTTATCGACAACTTTTAACTCAGATAATAGTTCTAAAGTTCGATAGACGGTTGCTAATCCGATCTCTGGCGACTTTTCTTTTACAAGGAGGTAAACATCTTCTGCGCTTAAATGATCTTCTTCATTTTCTAGCAGCACACGAACTGTTGCTTCACGTTGCGGTGTTAATTTGTAGCTCGCTGCATGTAATTGCTTCTTAATTCGTTCAATTCTTTCTTCCATTCGGTACTACTCCCTCCTCGCCACTCTTACACCATTATATCAGAAGAAGGGCTTCTGTCAAAAGAAAAAAACAATAAAAACAAATTGATAATTATTCTCAAAAAGTATTTATTTTTTATTAATAGCCTCAACGACTTCTTTCATTAAAACTGGTGATGCGTAAGCCTCCACACTAGAAGCAAGTGCTAACACCACTCCAATTACGAGAAAGAAGCATGTATAACGGATTAATAATGGTAATAGTGGCTCGGTTATTTTTCTAATAAATTGATGCCTAATCATCCGTAAAGAAAAACTTGCAGCAATAGTTGTCATAACGAGAAAGACTGGAATGATAATTAAATTTTGTGGCAAAACAGATACAAATGCTAATAATAGTCCATTCCATCCATGCTGACTTACTAAAAAACCAACTGTAAATCCAACGACAACTCCTTTTACAAATAATAAAATAAAAATAAGTGGTAATCCAATAATTGAAATCCCTAAAATCCAAATAAATCCGATGTATTTTAATTGCGAAAAGTAACTTTCTCGAAACATTTCGCCCGCAATGGCAAATTCTCCTTTAGAGACTTGTCCAAAAAAACGTTGTAAGTAAAATGATAAATCTTGTTTTTGATTGATTTGTAAACTATTCACCAGAATAGCTCCGAATATTACTCCCATCAATAATAAAACGGCGTTAAATATATATAATGAAGAGTTTTCCTGTATGTGAGACATTACACGGTCTTGCCAATTTTTTCGCCACATTTTTCTTCCCTCCGTTCACACTCTTATTAAAAATGTATGAAAGAAAGAAAAAAGTATGACGAATTAACATTGAAATTCCGCTCTACTTTGCTAAACTAAAAAGTAGAGAATAGGAGGGATTTCTCTTGAAACCATTATTATTAGATTTTCCAACATTATTTCAAACTGAACGCTTGCAAGTTCGTAAACCATTTCCAGGTGATGGTGCAGAAGTATATGAAGCAATCCAAGCTTCTCTAGAAGACTTAGTACCGTGGATACCAATTAACGCTGAAACAGAAGAGAGTGCTGAAGAAATTGTTCGCGAAGCTCACGGACAGTTTTTACTTCGTGAAACACTTGATTTTCACTTATACGATAAAGTATCTGGTACATTCATCGGAGCAATTACACTAAAGCCTGAAAACTGGGATATTCCAAAGTTTTCACTTCACTTCTGGCTACATAGTGCCTATACAAAACAAGGCTATATGACCGAAGCTGTTAAAGGTGCAATTCAGTTCGCCTTTGATAAACTAGGCGCTAGAAGAATTGAAATTCGTACTGATGCAACAAATATAAATGCATGTAGCTTAGCAGAACGTCTAGAATTCATTCTAGAAGGTACAATGGAAAATGATTTCCTAGCACCAGATGGTAGCTTACGTGATGCACGTGTATATGCAAAAATCAATTAAAAAACACTCGCCTTTGGCGAGTGTTTATTTTTGTAGTTGTAAATATTGTACTGCAAACATCGTCTTCGCATCATGAATACGAAGATCTTTCATAAGAGTAATCGCTTCTTCTAACGATACTTCCATTAATTCCACAAACTCATCTTCATCTAACTCAGCTTTATTTTCTTTTTTTGTCAAACCTGTCGCTTTATATACATATAAAATTTCATCTGCGAATCCTGGAGATGTATAAAAAGAAGTAATGAGCTCCATATTTTCACATACATATCCTGTTTCCTCTTCTAATTCACGAACTGCTGTTACCTCAGGTTTTTCACCAGGTTCTAACTTACCAGCTGGAATTTCTATAATCGCCTTTTCAAGCGCTTTACGATACTGCTCAACAAGCACAATTTTCCCCTCATCAGTAATAGCAATAATAGCAACTGCACCAGGGTGATTTACAATTTCACGTTTACTCATTGCTCCATTTGGTAATACTACATCATCAACACGAACTTTTATAACTCTACCATCAAAAATCGGCTCAGTTTTTACTGTTCTCTCTGCAAGATTACTCATACTACTTCATCTCCCTGTTCTATTTCCTATTCTTTCCTCATACATTTTACCACATTGAAAGGAGCGTGATAGAAATGAAAGTTTATATTTTACCAAATCGCGTCACTTTAGTCGGAAAAGCATGGCAAATTCGCCATAAGCTAAAGCAATATAGCAAAGAGTATACAACTGTACAAGAGTGGATTACAGCAAATAAAGTGAAACATTAATCATGCTTTTACGGGCAGTTAATGCGAAACGAAAAGTAAACGTTTGTCAACCTCTTTTCCCTCTCGTACAATAAAGGTAAGGAGGTTGACCTATGAAAAAACGTCAATTAGGAAACTCAGATTTGTTTGTTACAGAAATGGGCCTTGGCTGTATGTCTCTCGGTACATCTGAAACAGAAGCTATGCGTATTATCGATGAAGCAATCGATTTAGGAATTAATTTTTTTGATACAGCAGATTTATATGATTACGGATTAAATGAAGAATTTGTTGGAAAAGCCTTGAAGGGAAGAAGAGACCAAATTGTTCTTACAACGAAAGTTGGAAATCGTTGGACAGAAGAAAAAAATGGCTGGTCTTGGGATCCTTCTAAAGCTTACATAAAAACTGAAGTAAAGGAAAGTTTACGTAGACTTCAAACTGATTATATTGATCTTTACCAACTTCATGGCGGAACGACTGAAGATCCAATAGATGAAACAATTGAAGCTTTTGAAGAATTGAAAAAGGAAGGTATTATTCGCCATTACGGTATTTCTTCTATACGCCCAAATGTCGTTCGTGAGTATGCAAAACGCTCAAACATCGTTAGTGTACTAATGGAATATAGCCTTTTAAATCGTCGTCCAGAAGAATGGTTCCCCCTTCTGAATGAACACCAAATTAGCGTCATTGCCCGCGGACCACTTGCAAAAGGAATTTTAACTGACAACAATGCAAAAAAAATAGAAAGAGTAAAGGAAAAGGATTATCTCTCTTATTCTTACGATGAATTACATACAACTCTAGCGAGTGTAAAAGAAACGATTGGAGAACGCTCTTTAACAGGAACAGCTATTCAATATTGCTTACATAGTAAGACTGTTGCAGCTGTTATACCCGGTGCAAGCTCGCTTCAACAATTACAGGAAAATATACGAGCTAGCCAACAGTTACCTTTAACGAAAGAAGAATATATACAACTTCAAAAGATTGTTAAATATGACACATATGCTTTGCATCGTTAAAAATATCGAATTACCGATAAACAGAAGACTGTCTCCAGTATTAGGAGACAGTCTTTTTTATAACGTATCATATTTATCAGGATTCGTTCCTACATGTAAATCACGATTCAACGTGTTAATTTGACGTATCTCTTCTTCAGTTAGTGCAAAATCAAAAATAGTAAAGTTTTCTTCAATACGAGATGGTGTAACAGATTTAGGAATTGTAACAATTCCGCTTTGAATATCCCACCTTAATATAACTTGTGCAGGTGTTTTTTCATATTTGTTAGCAATAGCCTGAATGATTGGATGCTGGAATACTTCTCCGCCCCTCATTAACGGACTCCATGCTTCCATTTGAATTTGCTCATCTTGACAATAATTGCGCAACTCAAATTGCGTCAACATCGGATGAAGTTCCACTTGGTTTACCATCGGCTTCACTTTGCAATTTGGTAATAATAGTTCTAAATGATGTTTATGAAAATTAGAAACACCAATCGCGCGCACTTTACCTTCTTCATACAATTTCTCCAAAGCTCGGTACGTATCAACATACTTCCCTCTTACCGGCCAATGTATTAAATATAAATCTACATAGTCCATTTGTAATTTTTTCAAACTCTTTTCAAACGCCTCGAGTGTCTCCTCATATCCTTGATCGTCGTTCCATACTTTTGTTGTTATAAATATATCTTCTCTTGGAATTCCTGATTCACGTATCGCCTCTCCGACACCGCTTTCATTTTCATATACAGTTGCTGTATCAATCGAACGGTATCCAACTTCTAACGCTGTTTTTACTGCTTGCTTTACTTCGTCTCCTTCTTTCGCTTTATATACGCCTAGACCAATCATCGGCATTTTCACGCCATTATGAAGTGTAGTTGTTGGAATATGCACAGTCGTCTCCCTTTCATTGTTACATTTTTTATAAGCCACAACTTTATTTCAACAAGATTCATCCCAAAAGTCAAAACATACGTACAGTTTACATAACACTTTTATATAGCTAAAAAATAACGTGAACTCATTCATTTAAGTTATTTTCTCTCCATTCTTTCGCTTTTTCATCCACATTGCGCACAAACTCATTTTTCCCTTCCGTATATAACGTGCCATCATATGTATACTTTTCGGCTAATTCTCTCTTTAAGGTTGCATATGCCTCTGCTTCTTCACAATGAGCCATCATATAATCACGAAACGCTAAATGCCTTACAATCTCTGGATTTCCTTTTTCAAACACGTGTAAATGATACGAACGTTTTTCTTCAGTTCCATGAATAAAATATCGGCGTCTTGAAATACCATTTTCCCCTTTTACGATGTAACCAAGCTCTATAAATCGTTCATTCCACCCATCTACTCTTTCGATATTTTCTACTTCCATGATCATATCAATAATAGGTTTAGCTGCTAGTCCAGGCACTGACGTACTTCCAATATGATGAATTTTCACCGTTTCTGGCATCGCTGTTTTTAATCTTTCAGCCTCCATTTGAAATTTTTCACTCCAATGGTTTTCATGTGGAACAACGATAATTTTTCTCATTCTAACTCCCCTTTTCTTACAAGCTCGTCAAAAAATGATCAGTGAAATACCACTGATCATTTTTTATTATTTAAAGTCTTTCCAAGTAAGGTTACTTTCACTTAGCAGTTCTTCAAATGATTTATTCTTTTCACGTTCTTTTTGTTCTTGGCGCTTTCTTTCCAGTTCAGCTGCCTCTTTTTCCTCTTCCCTCACTTGCAACTCTTTCTTCTTACTCTTTAATTGTTGCATGAGTGAATCATTTAATTGATCGCCTAATGTAAGTGTTTCTTTCTTCGGTTGATTCACTTGTGATTGTCTTTGTATTTGTCTTTGTTTCTTTTTCTTCATGCTACTCACCTTTTACTTTTTTCTCCATTATAGTAGATACACGATGAAATCGACAATAAAAAAAGGTCTTCACTCTATTATTCACTTTTTGTAAATATGTTAATTTTTCGAAAAGACTAAATTTTTATGTAGCTATAATCCTATGAATCTATTAAAATTATGTCGTATGATGTCAGATTATAAAAAAAGGAGAATTATATTATGTGGAAAAAAATTATTCCTGCCGTTGCTGTTTTAAGCACCATTACTTTTTCAAGCGTATTTGCCGCTCCCCCATCTCAGAATCCAACTGAACAAAACCGCTACATAGACGTACAAATGCTTGGTATTAATGATTTCCATGGACAACTAGATACTGTTAAAAAAATCAATAATAAAGAAGCTGGTGGCGCTGATTACTTAGCTACTTATTTAAAAGAACGTAAAAAACAAAACCCTAATACACTTCTCGTACATGCTGGTGATATCGTCGGAGCTAGTCCACCAGTTTCAGCATTATTACAAGATGAACCGACAATTGAATTTTTAAATGACTTAAAATTTGATGTCGGTACAATCGGAAACCATGAATTTGATGAAGGTATTGATGAAATGCAACGCCTCATTTACGGTGGATATCATGAAAAAACAGGGAATTTCAAAGGGGCTAACTTCCCCTATGTAGCTGCTAACTTCTACAACAAATCAACTGGCCGCTTATTTTTACCACCGTTTACTGTAAAAATGGTAGATGGTGTTCCTGTAGGATTCATTGGGGTTGTTACAACTGATACACCAAATGTCGTTATGCCTACGATGCTTAACAATGTACAAATTACTGATGAAGTAGAAGCAATTAATAAATCAACACAACAATTAAAACGTCTCGGCGTTAAATCTATCGTCGTTCTTGCTCATGTCGGTGGAACAACCGATGAGTCTGGGGTAACAAATGGCGATCTTACTCGAATTGCAAATGAAACAGACCCAGAAGTTGATGTTATTTTCGGTGGACATAGTCATACGTATGTAAATGGTACAGTAAATAATAAACTAATTGTCCAAGCAAATTCATACGGAACGGCTTTCTCAGACGTGGATGTAACAATTGATCGTAAAACAAAGGATATTGTAAAGAAAAAAGCTGAAGTTGTTACAACGTATCATGAAGGTGTAGAACCTGATAAACAAGTAAAGAAAAAACTAGATCAATATAAAGAAAAAATTGCACCACTTGTAAATGAAGTAGTCGGAAAATCTACAGCACCTATCGACCGTAAACAAAATGATGCTGGTGAGTCCACTCTTGGAAATTTAGTTGCCGATGCTCAGCGTCAAACGATGCAAACTCAAATCGCCCTCATGAATCCTGGTGGCATTCGTAATGACTTAGATGCTGGTGATATTACGTGGGGTGAGTTATACGGCATTCAACCTTTTGGAAATCAATTAATTAAAGTAGATTTAACAGGTCAAGACATTCGCGATATTTTAAATCAGCAATGGCAAAAAGGAACAACAAGAATGCTTCAAATTTCAGGTATTCAATATACGTGGGATGCAAATAAACCAAACGGTGAAAAAGTTACAAATATACGTTTAACAAACGGAGAAGAATTATCTCCATCTAAAATGTATAGCGTAGTTGCAAATGCCTTCTTAGCTTCTGGCGGTGACGGATTCGTATCATTTAAAAATGGTAAAAATGCAGAAACTGGTCCAAACGACTTTGAAGCGTTAGTCGATTACGTAAAACAATTAAAAGAACCAATTCAGCCAGTTATTGATGGAAGAATTCAAAAAGTAAATTAAGTGTTTCTCTAATAATAAATTTCATTTTTCACGCCATAAAGGATTTATACTGATCCTCTATTTTATACGTAATATACATCATAAAAAGGATACTCGTTCTTCCAATGAACATAGTATCCTTTTCTTTAGTTATCAAAATGTGATGTTTTGTCAACTTCATATTGCTGTAAAAATTGGTGCAACGCCTCTTCTACAAGTTTAGATTTTTGAATTCCTTTCGATTCTGATATAAGGTCCAATTGTGATAATATTTCTGTATTAATAGAAAAGGTTCGTCTCTTCTTCTCTGTACTTTTACTCATAATTGGTACAATTACTTCTTCTCTTTTTCTTAATAATTCATAAATGCTTTGTAATTGCTCATAAATTAACAATTGATAATCTGTTTTCTCATATTGAAGGGCGGTCGCTTCTTGGAGTTGTAAGTGACGTGGTTCTTCTCCATCTCCTATAAAAATACGTTTCTTCTGCTCTCCATCATATTCGTATCCAATCAATCTTAATTTCTTCGATAATGTATACGGGCTTATTTCAAGACGTTTTGCTATAATAGCGATGGGTTCACGTCTATTTAAACCATCTATAATTTCTCCAATCGTCACAATTTCCCTCCTCCCGTGTTGAAATGACACTAGTATGGTATGTTACAATGATTTTCTAACAGTATATGCAAAATGAATAGCCTGTGCGATTCATACGATTTCACAAAAGGAGGTTTTCAATATGCTTTTTCGTAGCTACACCCCTCAGTTCTATAATGAAAACAAACAACTCATTCCTAACAGTATCGCTACGATAGAAAGCGTTATGATTAATAATCGAAAACAAACTCTCCTTATGCGTGGACAAAACGTAGAGCAACCTATTTTATTATGCTGTCACGGCGGACCTGGGATGGCACAAATCGGATTTATTCGCCATTTTCAAAAAGAATTAGAGAAGCAATTTATTGTTATTAATTGGGATCAGCGCGGGGCTGGTAAATCCTTTTCAATGAAAGATTTCGGAGCAAATTTCACAATCGAACAATTCGTTTCCGATGCAAAAGAAGTGATTCAATATGTACTTAAAAGGTTCAACAAACAAAAACTATTTCTCGCTGGTCATTCTTGGGGAAGTATTATTGGGCTTAACATAGCACATCAATATCCAAAGTATATTGAGGCTTACATCGGTATTGGGCAAATTGTACATATGAAACAAAATGAAGAATTGCTATATCAACATTTAATTCGTTCTGCAAAAAAACATAATCATAAAAAAGCATTAGCTTCCCTTTTAAAATTAGGAAAGCCACCATTTTTAGATACGAGACGTCTCATTATTCAAAGAAAGTGGCTTGGCACATTCGGAGGCGCAATCCAAAATGGATCTTCCTTTTCTTTCATACGAAAAGGTTTCTTTTCTCCTGAGTACACGCTATTAGATTGGTTCAAGTTTCTCGCAGGAAATTTAAAATCTGGCGTTTTATGGGAAGAAATGCTGACAATCGATTTCTTTTCTTCTATCTCAAGTTTATCTATTCCAGTTTATTTTTGTTCTGGTCGCTATGATTATCAAACTCCTTATGCACTCGTTCAGGAATATTGCGATATTATTGAAGCGCCTATAAAAAAGATGATTTGGTTCCCAAACTCAGCACATTCTCCTGATCTAGAAGAACCAGAATTATTCGCCAATTCTTTGCAATCAATTAAACAAGAGCTAGCTTTTCAGCATTAGTAACAAAAGGCTCTTTTACATTTCATAGAAAACATTTTATAATAATATGTCGCAAGTATGTATAAACATAGCAAAATGTTTCATATGTACTTGTCTTAACAGAATAAAAATTTAGGGAGATTACATTTATTATGAACGCTGTACTCGTCGCAGTAGCAATTATGCTATTGCTTAGTTTGTTACGTGTCCAGGTCATTGTCGCCATCATTGTTGGAGCTTTAACAGGCGGACTTATCGGCGGACTCGGTATTTCAGAAACGATTAACACTTTTACAACTGGTCTTGGAAACAGTGCTCCAATCGCTTTAAGTTATGCAATGCTTGGTGGTTTCGCTATTTCCCTTTCCAAAACAGGACTTCCAGATGCTATGATTCAAACTGCATTAAAATGGATTGGCAATGAACAAGACACGAAAAAACAAGTTTATTCTAAGGTACTTATTTTATTCATTATTTTAATGATGGCTTGTTTCTCACAAAATGTGATTCCTGTTCACATTGCTTTCATCCCCATCTTAATTCCAGCACTTTTAAAAGTATTAACTGAGCTGAAAGTGGATCGCAGACTTGTCACATGTATTATTACATTTGGATTGATTACTCCTTATATGTGGATCCCTGCAGGATTCGGAAAAATTTATCATGACGTATTACAAACCAACGCTGCGCAAAGCGGCCTTACATTTGATGTCACACTTATTCCAAAAGCAATGACTATTCCAGCAATTGGTATGATTATTGGATTATGTGTAGCGGTATTCATTACGTACCGAAAACCTCGTACGTATGAAACAGAACAAATTCATACTACCGAAAATGAAATCGTTCCCTATACAAAACGTAGCATTACTTTCGGGTTATTATCTATTATTGCTACATTAACTGTTCAATTAACAACCGAATCAATGATTTTCGGTGCTTTAGCAGGTATTATCGTCTTATCAGTTAGTGGCAGTCTACCACTTAAAGAAGCAGATGCGATATTAACAAGCGGAATGCGTATGATGTCCTTCATTGGCTTTGTTATGATTGCTGCCGCTGGATTCGGCGCTGTTCTTCGAAAAACAGGACATGTTGAATCTCTAGTGCAAACGAGTGCACATCTAATCGGAAATAACAAACCACTCGCTGCATTTCTTATGCTCGTTATTGGACTTCTCGTTACGATGGGAATTGGTTCATCCTTTTCAACCATCCCTATCTTAACAACCATTTTTGTACCTCTTTGCATTCAGCTTGGATTTAGTCCAATGGCCACAATTGCAATTATCGGTACAGCCGGAGCGCTAGGTGACGCAGGATCTCCAGCATCGGATAGTACCCTTGGACCAACATCCGGTTTAAATGCTGATGGTCAGCACCATCATATATGGGATACATGTGTACCCACTTTTCTACATTACAATATACCGTTACTTATATTTGGCTTTATTGCCGCAATTACATTATAAAAAGGTGCGTATAAAACGCACCTTTTACTTTTTTATTTTTCCTTTTAATTGTTGAAAAGCTACTTTTCCATTATCTCTGACATAGTTTTCAATTGTCGGTAGTGATGAACCTATCCATTCACACTCTATACTCCCATTCGGTCCAACAATTTTTAATTTATCTGGTATATGTATATTTAGAAATCTCGCTGACCGAATTAACTCAATAGCAATCTGATCACTTGAGGCTACAATTCCATCTACATACGGATTGTTTTGCAATAATGTAATAAATTGTTTATTTGTATACTCTTGTACACATTCTTCTCGATAAGAGATTCCTTCATCCCAAACAGCGTCTAAAAACCCTGCTATATGATCTTCCATTTCTTCACTTTCTTCTCCCTCACCGAAATATGCAAGAAAGTGACACCCTTTCTCTTTTAATAAAGAAACAGCTCTC
Organism: Bacillus sp. GMa5/1; assembly: GCF_050172015.1. NCBI lineage: Bacteria > Bacillati > Bacillota > Bacilli > Caryophanales > Bacillaceae > Bacillus > Bacillus sp. GMa5/1. The sequence continues at coordinate 67,423 of NZ_JBNLYC010000004.1, forward strand.
TGTCCACTTTCATAATAATTTCCATGTGATTGTTGCTCATCGATCACAACAAACGGAAATGGAATTTTTCCTACACTTTTAAAAACTGCTCTTGTCAAAATAACACCTGCAATGTTATTTTGCTTCAGCATATGTATGTATCTATCTTTATTCTCTATATTACAAATAATGATTTGATAACCTTCTTTATATGCTATTTCCTCAATACAATGTAGCAAAGTGATGTTTGATTGGTTACATAAATTATCTACAAGTAATGCAATTATCGTTGAATCCTCTTTAAATAGTGGCTTCGCTGCACTGTTTGGCCTATAACGTAATTCTTCAATTGCTTCCTTTACTTGTTTTACTGTGTCCTCATGAACGTATCCTTTTTCATTAATAACTCGTGAAACGGTTGCGACTGAAACACCTGCCAATTTTGCAACATCACGTATAGTTGCCACATCGTCACCCCTTAATATGGTAATAGATTACAATTTTACGGTAACCTAAATTAAACTATCCGTCAAGATTAATAACTCATATTTCTGAAAATTGTTACATCATTTCACTAAACGATACTCCAACTGAATTTCATGTAAAATTGGGATATTATCATATCCCATACGTGGAATTTCTTTCTTTATTTTTCGTGCCTCCTCTACCGCATTCACATATAAATTAGTCATTACAAAATTACGTTTTTGGTAAAATCGTAACGCATTCATATTATCATTAGTTGTAATAAGCCAAACCTGTCTGCACCGTTCTTCTTCTGCAACTTGTAATACACAATCCACAAGTTTCGTCCCTATTCCTTTTCTTTCTTCAAAGCTATCTAGCGATACAATTTCGCACATATTTCTGGTCACTTCATACGTTATAATTCCGATTATTCTGTCATCTGAGAGCGCAACAAATCCTGGCAACTCTTCTAACTGATGTCCCTTACCACGTGAAACCATCAATGAACTTCCCCAGTTCTCACACATGAACATTCGGATTGTTTCTTTCATCGCTGGCGTAATTTTTTGTATATGCAGCATTTCCTATTTCTCCCCTTTTATATCATTGTGATACAATATAAGTGTATCACATGTAACGGTATTTGGAGGATGAGGTAAAGTATGAAACGTTTTTTTGCAGCATTGTTTACTATACTAGGTGCAATAACTGCCCTTGGGATTTTCTTTACAAATAAAGTGATGTACTTAAAGAAAAAAACAGAGGAAGAAGTACTCGAAAGAGAAACGAAAAAACATTTTCGTATAGAGGATTTTGATGCTCTTCATAAAGAAGAAATTCATATCCCTTCACAATTTGGATACGACCTTCACGGATATTACATTCCTGCTGGTCATTCCACCAATAAGTTTATGGTTTTTTGCCACGGTGTAACTGTAAATAAAATAAACTCTGTAAAATATGCAAACTTATTCTTAAAAAGAGGATATAACGTCCTCATTTACGATCATCGTCGTCATGGTAAAACTGGCGGAAAAACAACAAGCTATGGATACTATGAAAAACATGATTTAAAATCCGTAGTTGACTGGCTAAAAAACCGTTTTGGCACCAATATTACACTTGGTATTCATGGTGAATCTATGGGAGCTGCAACACTTCTTCAATACGCAGGACTTGTAGAAGATGGTGCTGATTTCTATATTGCAGATTGTCCTTTCTCTGATTTTCACGGACAATTACAGCACCGTTTAAAGGTTGAATTCCATTTACCAAAATGGCCTTTATTACCTTTAGCAAACGCATTTTTGAAAGTTCGTGACGGTTATACAATTCGTGAAGTTTCACCAATCGACTGTATAAAAAACATTAACAATCCCGTTCTCTTTATTCATAGTAAAGATGACGACTATATTTTAGCTGATATGACAAAAGCGTTATATGAAGCGAAAGAAAATAATAAGCAGCTTTATATTGCAGAACACGGTGCACACGCTTGCTCTTATAACGAAAATAAAGAAGAGTACGAAGCAGCCGTCGATCAATTTTTAAACACATATGTGAAAGAAACAAAAAACAGGCTTGCATAAGCCTGTTTTTTATTGCGCTAAAACGTCTGTAACTTGTTCCATATTTTCAGAAATCCATTGCATTGCATCATCTAACGTTGGGAATTCTGTCGTTTGAAATGTTACTTCATCTTGCAGTAACCAAACATCCTTTGCCTCTTGCCCTACACCTGCAATGGACCAATGTAACAAACTATATGGATGATTATCATTCAAAAATGATGCCCACGTGCGCTCATTTGCAATGTTTCGTAATGTATGTAATTGTTTATCCATCTCTCGTCACCTTACTCTAGTCAGTTATGAAAACTATTATAACACTCTCTTCTTTCTCAAACAAAGTGCTCTTTTTTCTCCGCTATTTGCGGGCAGTAAAACTCCCACCTCAAAATTCGGCTGAAACAAAGAAGTTAGGTAGGAGATTAACTGCCCCTAAAAGCCCGATTGGTTCAACTAATAATTAGTGGGGGATGCCTCCCCCACTAATTAAAGTTTCACTTTATATTGCCAAGCACTTCCCTTGATTATATGATGAAATTAAGCGTTTGGGAAGGAGGGATAACGTTGGCAAAAGTACAAATTAAAGTAAATGATAATGGCTCTTTTCGCGTTACAGGGGACGTGGAATTAGTCGACTCACAAGGGAATGCATTCCCAGCAAAACCGGCATTTTCTTTATGCCGTTGTGGTTTATCAAAAAATATGCCTTATTGCGACGCTTCGCATAAAGGTAAATTCGAGTCTGTTGTTAGAGCACCAGAGGCAGAATAATTTTACATGTGACATGCACATTTTTTTGTGCATGTTTTTTCTTTTTAGCAACTCCGTTATATCCCTTCTCTTTACAACATTTCTAATACTTTTATTTCCATTCCAGCCTGCATATATTTTCACACAATTCTTCACATTCGAATATTTTTTACTAGCCTTTTATTTTTTTTGTGCTATAATTTGAGCAAACAGCATCCTTCGGGGTCGGGTGAAATTCCCAACCGGCGGTGATGAAGTGAAAACTTCTAAGTCCGTGACCCGTTTTCAACTCGAAAACGGTGGATCTAGTGAAACTCTAGGGCCGACAGTATAGTCTGGATGGGAGAAGGATATGTTTCTAGTTTTTTATATAGTGAATACACTTTTATTTCAGTATGCATATTTTTAAAGATTCATTTTGATTCTTTATATATGTTTAATTTTCTATACTTATTTTTTATACTGAAATAAAAAGAGACAACTAGCGTTTAAAAATTCGATATTTTGCTAGGTTTTTTCCTTATGCAGAAATATCAATTATCGTTAGGTTTCTTTCCTATGCTTTCGTATTCAAACTATATTTCTAGAAATCACGTCTCCCAAACCCCAAGGATATTAAATCCTTGGGGTTTTTTGATTTTTTTTGGAGAGGTGAAGAAAATGACAGATCAAGAATATATGAGGATTGCCCTGCAGTTAGCAGAAGGAACATCAGGACAAACAAGTCCAAATCCTATGGTTGGTGCTGTTGTTGTAAAAGATGGAAACATCGTTGGTATGGGCGCTCATTTACGAGCTGGTGAAGAACACGCAGAAGTTCATGCCCTTCAAATGGCTGGTCAGAACGCCAAAGACGCTACCGTTTATGTAACACTAGAACCGTGTAGCCACTTTGGAAAAACACCACCTTGCTGTGAATTGCTCATCGAAAAAGGAGTTAAGCGTGTTGTAATTGCTACTCTCGATTGTAATCCGCTCGTTTCTGGTAACGGAAAAAGAAGATTAGAGGAAGCTAGAATTGAAGTAACTACTGGTGTTCTTGAAGCAGAAGCAGTTTTATTAAATCGCTACTTTTTTCACTACATGAAAACGAAACGCCCTTTTGTAACAATCAAAACAGCGATGAGCTTAGATGGAAAAACAGCAACTGTAACTGGTGAAAGTAAGTGGATTACAGGTGAAGAAGCACGTGCTGATGTTCACCAATATCGCCATACACATGATGCAATTCTTGTTGGAGTGAATACAGTTATAGCTGATAATCCTCATTTAACAACAAGAATTCCAAATGGTGGGAAACATCCTATTCGCGTTATTTTAGATACCCATTTACGAACGCCACCATCTTCTCATGTTATAACAGATGGTTTAGCACCGACATGGATTATTGTCGGTAAGGATGTAAAGAAAGAGAAGATATCTTCTTATGAATCTAAAAATATAGCTATATTCCAAATGGAAACGAAGTATATAGAAATCGAGGACCTTCTTTCCTTTCTTGGAGAGAAACAAATTCTTTCTCTATTCGTTGAAGGTGGCCAATCGATTCATGCAAGTTTCTTAAAAACAAACAATTTTAATGAAATTGTAACCTATATAAGCCCGAAATTAATTGGTGGGAAAGATGCTCCTACTTTATTTGGAGGAAATGGTTTTTCAAAATTACAAGATGCGCTTTCCTTGAAAATTCAAGAGATGAAACAAATTGGTGATGATATAAAAATCGTTGCGAATGCCCGAAACGAGGTGACGAAATGTTTACAGGAATTGTAGAAGAATTAGGAACGATAGCAAACATGCAACAAAGTGGAGAAGCGATGAAATTAACGATTCATGCAAAGAAAATTTTATCAGATGTTCACTTAGGTGATAGTATCGCGGTTAACGGTATTTGCTTAACTGTAACAAACTTTACAACTACTTCATTTACAGTTGATGCAATGCCCGAAACGATGCAGTCGACATCACTTCGTATACTTAAACCACACTCTAAAGTAAATTTAGAACGAGCAATGGCTGCAAACGGACGATTCGGTGGACATTTCGTTTCAGGACATATTGATGGCATCGGAACGATTTTAAATAAAAAACAACATTACAATGCCGTCTATTACAAAATAGCAATTTCTGATGAACTGCTGCGCTATTGTTTGCAGAAAGGGTCCATTGCTGTTGATGGAACGAGTTTAACGATATTTGCTATAGACGAATCTTCCATAACGATTTCACTCATCCCGCACACAGTAAGCGAATCTGTCATTGGAGAAAAAAATGCCGGAGATATCGTAAACATTGAGTGTGACATGATTGGTAAATATATCGAACGCTTTATTACTAAACCTACAAAACGAGTAGGTTCAATGACTGAAAGCTTTTTACAAGAAAACGGATTTCTATAAGGGGGAAGCACAATGTTTCATCGTATTGAAGAAGCTCTAGAAGATTTAAAACAAGGTAAAGTCGTTATCGTATGTGATGATGAAAACCGAGAAAATGAAGGCGATTTTATTGCTTTAGCAGAGTACATTACACCAGAAACAATTAATTTTATGATTACACATGGCCGTGGTCTCGTTTGTGTACCGATTACAGCAGGGTACGCGGAACGTCTACAATTAGAACCAATGGTATCTCATAATACAGATTCACATCATACTGCGTTTACAGTGAGCATTGACCATGTTTCTACAACAACAGGGATTAGCGCTCACGAACGTGCAACTACGATACAAGAATTGTTAAACCCCGCATCAAAAGGCGCTGATTTCAATCGACCTGGACATATCTTTCCATTAATTGCGAAAGAAGGCGGTGTCCTGCGTCGTGCAGGTCATACAGAAGCTGCTGTTGATTTAGCAAAGCTATGCGGTGCCGAACCAGCTGGAGTTATTTGCGAAATTATAAATGAGGACGGCACGATGGCACGTGTACCTGATTTAATAGAATGTGCAAAACAATTTGATATAAAAATGATTACAATAGAAGATTTAATTGCTTATCGCCGCCATCATGAAACACTTGTGACGAGAGAAGTGGAAATTACATTACCTACAGATTTCGGTACTTTCCACGCAATTGGCTATTCTAACTCATTAGATACGAAAGAACATATCGCACTTGTAAAAGGTGATATTTCAACAGGTCAACCGGTACTTGTACGTGTTCATTCTGAATGCTTAACAGGAGATGTATTCGGTTCATATCGCTGCGATTGCGGACCACAACTCCATGCAGCACTTGCTCAAATTGAGCGTGAAGGAAAAGGTGTTCTTCTTTATATGAGACAAGAAGGAAGAGGCATTGGGCTTCTTAATAAGCTTCGCGCTTATAAATTACAAGAAGAAGGATTCGATACTGTAGAAGCAAATGAAAAACTCGGCTTCCCTGCTGATCTTCGTGATTACGGTATCGGTGCTCAAATATTAAAAGATTTAGGTTTACAAAGCTTACGATTATTAACGAATAACCCAAGAAAAATTGCTGGCTTACAAGGTTACGATTTAGAAGTAGTCGAGCGTGTACCGTTGCAAATGCCGGCAAAAGAAGAGAATAAATCGTATTTACAAACGAAAGTAAATAAATTAGGACACTTACTAAACTTATAATTAAAGGAGAGATTTATTATGGTATTCGAAGGTCATTTAGTTGGTACAGGATTAAAAGTTGGAGTTGTTGTTGGACGTTTTAACGAATTTATTACAAGTAAGTTACTTGGCGGAGCTTTAGACGGATTAAAGCGTCACGGTGTAGAAGAAAGTGATATTGATGTTGCTTGGGTTCCTGGTGCATTTGAAATTCCTTTAATCGCTAAAAAGATGGCTAGTAGCGGAAAGTATGATGCTGTTATTACATTAGGTACTGTAATCCGAGGTGCTACAACTCACTACGATTACGTTTGTAATGAGGTAGCAAAAGGTGTTGCGTCTTTATCACTACAAATGGACATCCCAGTTATTTTCGGCGTATTAACGACAGAAACAATTGAACAAGCGATTGAACGCGCAGGTACGAAAGCTGGTAATAAAGGATATGAATCAGCTGTTGCTGCAATTGAAATGGCTCACTTATCAAAACAATGGGCATAAAAAAAGAGGCTGCGGCCTCTTTTTATTTTTTCACCTTTTTTTGTACATCTTTTATTAATTCATTCATCGTTTTTCCTTCTGTTTTTATATGAAGAGCTTGTGCTGTTCTCCATACATTCTCTCTTTTTTTCGCTTCTTCTATAATAGTAATTTCTTTTCTAACTTCCTTTAAATCTTTTCCTTCCGTTTTCAATCCAAAATGTTCAGCTTTCGTTCGAAAGTGTTGTTCGATTCTTTGTTGCATCTCTTTTTGTTCAGGATTTTCGGTAGCCTTAACTGGATCAGAACTTATTGCTTTTATTAAAATTAAACAAGTCATAATCGCTAATATGTATTTGTACATGTAAAATCCTCCAACCCAATATAAATTACATATTTACTATGTACAACTAGGGCTTGGAAAATTCGTCCACAAAAATTCTTTTTTTCGTTCAAAAACCAATAGTATCAAGCGTTCACAACTATTTATTACATTTTATTTACAAAAAAGCAAACTCTTTTACAAGTTTGCTTTTTCATCTATCTTATAATGCACATTCTTCAATCTCAAATCCTAAATCTGCAATCATACCCCAGTCCGCAGTCGGCTCTTGTCCAGCTGTCGTTAAGTAGTCCCCGACAAAAATAGAATTTGCTGCAAATAAACCGATTGGCTGTACAGAACGTAAATTGATTTCACGTCCTCCTGAAATACGAATTTCTTTTGTTGGGTTTACAAAACGCATCATTGCAAGTACTTTTAAACATTCTACTGGCGTTAACTCTTTTTGCCCTTCAAGAGGTGTCCCCTTTACAGCAACAAGGAAATTACAAGGGATAGAATCTGCATCTATACGTTGTAATTCAAATGCAATTTCAGCACGCTCTTCAATTGTTTCTCCCATGCCAAAAATCGCTCCAGAGCATGGTGAAATACCAGCTTGTTTTGCTTTTTGAACTGTATCAACACGATCATCATACGTATGAGTTGAACAAATGCTATCGTAATTATTTGCATGTGTATTTAAGTTGTGGTTATAACGGTGCACGCCTGCTTCCGCTAAACGTCCTGCTTGATCTTCATTTAAGAAACCTAAACAACAACAAATCTTCAAGTCTGTCGTTTCACGAATTTCCTTAACTGCTCCAATTACGTGATTTACCTCTTTATCCGTCGGACGACGACCAGACGCTACAATACAATATGTACCTGCTTTACGGCGTATTGCTTCATGTGCCCCTTCTACAATCTTCTCCTGCGTTAACCATGCATATTTATCAATCGGTGCTTCTGAAATAATAGACTGTGAGCAATATCCACAATCTTCAGGACATAATCCAGATTTCGTATTAATAATCATATTCAATTTTACTTTCTTACCAAAGTGATGATGGCGAATAATGTAAGCTGCATTCATAATTTCTAAAACTTCTGTATCATCAGCTTCTAATATCGCTATTGCATCTTCTTTCGTAATCATTTTCTCTTCCACTACGTCGTATGCAAGTTTTTTCCAATCCCTTTTTGTTTGTACTTGTTTCATTTCATCTCTTCCCCTTTTTTGTTATATGTATAAATAAAGCATGATACGTTGCCATTATCCCTTCATTTCCCGTGAAGTCTCTTTCGTATATGCGTAGCATCGCACGAAAGAGTGAGGGACTTTGACAATATGATCCTTCATTGCTATTAGTTGCTCCTACTTTTCGAATAGAATGCAGAAACTCCTTAACTTCTGTAAAACTCTCTATGTAACATGTTTCAGAAACATGCACATCCCCTGTTTCTATCTTACATATATGAAGCAACTGATCTTTTGAATAAAAACGTTGACCAATCGATATTTCATTTTTTATATTTCTTTCTTCTTTCGCACGTTGGAACGAAGCATGCAATTCTTGAAATGTTTCATGTCCAAACGTTGAAAAGAGTAATATCCCATCTATAGACAAATGTTGAAATAAATTTCTTAACACTTGTTGTAAATTATTTAACCATTGAAATGTAGCATTTGAAATAATGACATCATATGATTCTTCTAATCGTAATTGCTCAATATCTTCACAGTGAAACGTTACATTTTTTACATTTTGTCTAGTTTGCGCAATCGCAATCATACTTTCAGCAAAATCAACTGCTGTAATATGTGCTTTCGGAAATAACTTTGATAATTGTTCTGTTACATACCCCGTCCCGCATCCCAGTTCTAAAATACGTATTGATGCCGTTTCACTATATCGTTCCTTTAAGATTGAAAGTAATGAATGTGCCATCTTTTTTTGTACATTTGCATATCGATCGTAAGATACGGCTGCCCCATTAAACCGTTTTTGTAGTAACGTTTTGTTGATCATGTCGTATCCCCTCTACAAATTGAATTATCTCATTTGCACAATATTCAAAATCCGTTACACATAATGCATGCCCTGCTTCACTTACTACTTTCAGCTCGCTGCTGCTATTCTCCGTCATACTACGTGCCGCAGACAATGGGCATATTACATCCTGTTCTCCGTGAATAAGTAGTATAGGTACTTTAATTTCTTTTAGTTCTTCTCTCATATCTGTTTCTATTAAATAATCCAAACCTAGTTGTAAAGACTGAATAGAATCACCTTTAAAACGGTCTACAATGTCTTCAAAGTTTTTATTCCCTTTTAGCTCATCTTTCGTAAACATATTTTCATAAAACCGCTTGAGCGTATCTTCTTTCCTTCTCGCCAAATTCCTTTTCAGCCGTTCTACATGCAAAGCATTCCATCCATTACTATAGTCGCTCGTATTTGTAAATTTAGCAGTCCCACCAATTAATACGATGCCTTTTGCCTGAATCTTTTTATAAGCTTCAACTGCTGCTAACGCTCCTAGTGACCATCCAACTAAAATTACGTTGTCGTTATGCGCTACATCTATAATTCGTTCCGCAAATTCACTTCGTTCTTTCACATTACGCCAATCTACGCATTGAACAGGATATCCTTTAAAATACGGAAGTACTAAATCCCAAATATTCTCTTCCATTCCCCATCCGGGGATAAAAATAATCTTTAGCTCGTTCATACGAAAATCTCCTCTTCTTTCGCAATGTGAATAATTCGGTCAATAGCCCATTTTAAATCAGCTATTGTATGTTGCGATGTAACTGCAAAGCGAATTCGAGAACTATGAACCGGCACAGTTGGCGGACGAATTGCAATGGCCGCAATCCCTGCCTCTTGCAACCTTTTACTAAATCGTAAAGCATGTTCATTTGAACCGACTACAATCGGTACAATATGAGTTGAACTATTCCCAATATCAAAACCAGCATCCCTTAATTTAGTTCTGAAGTATTCTCCGTTTGCTATAAGGTTCTCTCTTCTTTCGTTATCTTCTTTTACAATTTCAATTGCTTTTTGCACTGCTCCTAACGTACTTGGTGGTAAAGCTGTAGTAAAAATAAAGCTTCTCATCATATTTTGTAAATACTCTATATAAATTTCATCACCTGTCAAATACGCACCATAACACCCTAAAGCCTTGCTAAACGTCCCCATATGTATATCAATTTTTTGAGCAAGATTTTTTTCTATATGAGATAACCCAGCTCCGCCGATTCCATATATTCCACTCGCATGTGCTTCATCGACTATAATGATTGCCCCGTACTTCTCTTTCAGCTGTACTAAATCTCTCAAATACGCAGTATCACCATCCATACTAAAAACGGTATCTGTTACGATTAATTTTCTGTTTTCAGGCGAAGCCATTTTCAACAGCTTCTCTAAATGATCCAAATCATTATGACGATACCTTTTATGCTCTGCCCCGCTTAATATGATTCCATCAACAATACTTGCGTGATTTAACTTATCACTAAAAACAATATCGTGCCGAGAGGCCAAAGAAGATATGGCACCTATATTTGCCGTATACCCACTATTTACAATTAAAGCTCTTTCAGTACCTTTCCAGTCACATATGCTTCTCTCAACCTCTTCATATAATGGATGATTTCCTACAACGAGACGAGAGGCAGTCGCTCCAGTTCCATATCTTTTTGTACAGGCAATAGCAGCTTCTTTTAACCTTTCATCTCCAGCTAACCCTAAATAATTATTTGACGCTAAATTTAACATCCTTTTTTTATCTCGAATAAGCCAGGTCTCTTCTGCCTTCTCTGTTACATGCAAATCACGATACTGCCCTTGCTCATGTAATTGTTGTAATTTACATTGAAGGTGCGCCCGCCACGTTTGATTCATTTTGGATAAACTCCTCTAATTTTGAAATCATAATATGTTCTTTTGCAGATTCTAAGACTTCTTCTTTCGTAAACTCACCTTCAAAGAATGGTAATAATCCTAAAACTGGTACCCCGCTCAGCTCTTCAATCATCTCTTTATTTTCTTGCACTCTTTCCATTTCACATTCTTTGCAACCTGATAAAATGACACCCGCTACGGTTAAGCCATGCGCCTTTGCGTAAGCAATCGTTAACACTGTATGATTTACTGTTCCTAATATAGGACGAGCTACTACAATAAGAGGCAACTGTAATTCTTTTGCAAAATCAATTACTAAAGCATCTTCTGTATATGGGACAGCAAGCCCACCTGCTCCTTCTACAAATAAGCTATTAAACTCTTTTAATAGTTCATTATAGTAATCAGTAATTTCTTTTAACTTTACTACTCTTCCAGCTCTTTTCATGGCAAGTCTCGGAGCAAGTGGTTCTTCAATAGAATAAGGGCAAATTTCATTTTCTTGTGTCGGTACACCTGATAATGCTTTTAACCTTGCCGCATCTCCCTCAGGGTTTGATGCAACATGCCCACTTTGCAACGGTTTATATACCCCTACGTTATACCCAAGTTCTCTAAATACACCTGCTAATGCACCTGTAACTACAGTTTTTCCAACTTCAGTATCTGTTGCTGTTATAAAAAAACCGCTCATTATTCTCCCTCCGTAACATCCGAGATTGCTTTATATAAAATACGTAACATATCGTCAATCTCATCAATTGTAGAAGCAAGAGGAGGCATAAATACAATCGTGTTGCCGAGCGGGCGCAAAATCATACCCAGCTCTCTTGAGCGTTTACATACTTGAACACCGACTCTTTCTGTCCAGTCGAACGCTTCTTTCGTTTCCTTATTCTTCACAAGCTCAATACCAACCATTAATCCGCACTGACGAATATCACCTACATGTTTATACGCAAAGAGCTTTTCTAATTGCACTGCCACATAATCCGTTTTACGTGCCACTTCTTCTATTAAATTTGTTTTTTCATATAGTTCTAGATTCGCGATTGCTACGGCACACCCTAACGGATTGCCTGTGTAGCTATGTCCATGGAAAAATGTTTTTTGTTCTTCATATTCTCCTAAGAAGGCATTATATATTTCATCTGTCGTTACCGTAACTGCAATTGGTAAATATCCACCTGTTAAACCTTTCCCAGCAGTTAAAATGTCTGGCGTCACATTTTCATGTTCACACGCAAACATTTTCCCTGTACGCCCAAATCCAGTCGCTACCTCATCTGTAATAAATAATACATTGTACTTAGTACATAAATCGCGCAGTCCTTTTAAATATCCTTTTGGCATTGTAATCATCCCGCCAGCACCTTGCATTAATGGCTCTACAATGATGGCAGCTACTTCTTCATGCTTTTCTTTCAACAATTCTTCCATTTCTTCTAAATGGCTTTTTACAATTTCCTCCTTATTATTTCCGTAAGGAGAACGATATGTATATGGATACGGCATTTTAATCGCATCAAATAAGAGCGAACTATACACTTGGTGAAACAAGTCTATTGCTCCTACTGAAACAGCTCCAATTGTATCACCGTGATATGCTTCTTTTAATGTAACGAATCTTTGTTTCTTTGGTTTCCCTTTATGCTGCCAATATTGGAAAGCCATCTTAATTGCAATTTCAACAGCGGTAGAACCTGAATCAGAATAGAATACCTTCTTCAATCCATCTGGTACAACCTCAATAATTTTTTCTGCTAATAAAATAGATGGAACGTTAGCAAGTCCTAACATAGTAGAATGAGCAATTTTATTTAATTGCTCACGAATTGCTTCATCTAATTCCGGTACTTGATGTCCGTGAACATTTAACCATATAGATGAAACACCATCCCAATATTCATTACCATTTACATCGTAAAGCTTTCTTCCCTCTCCACGTTCAATAATGACAGGATCTTCTTCTAAATAATCTTTCATTTGTGTAAATGGGTGCCATACGTAAGCTTTATTTTTCTCTGCTAATTCTTCATATGTATAAGATGATTTTTCAATCGTTTTACTATTTATTGTCACAATTGTCACCCCTAATGTTAACCCGTTTATAAATATAGTTAACATTAAATCTGAATGACTGTCAATTATTTTAAAATCAAATAGTTCTTAAAAAAGAACAACTTATCATACGATAAGTTGTTCTACTTTCCATGCTGTATCTTTCCAATTTCTAAAATAATTTCTTCATCTTTTTTCCCCTCTGTATCAATTCCAAGTTGCTTAGCGTGCTCAATTAATAAATCATGACGCTTCTCAAACCTAGCGGTATTTACTTCTTTCGTAACCTCTTCTTTTGTTTTTCCCTCTGTAGAAACTCCTAGTTTCTCTGCTGCTTTTTCCATTGATTTCTTCTCTTCTATTTCTTTTACTTTCTTCACTTCTGATTGTTGTATTTGCTTTTGTTTCAGCTGCTCTGATTCAGCCGCAAAAGCTGTGTAAATTCCAGCACTTCCTCCAATAACTAATAAAGTGGTAAAAAGAATTATTTTTTTCTTCACTCTTTCCTCCCCCTTTCAAATTCATTATAACGTACATTTTTACAGCATTAAAAACAATTATCCTTTATTTCCCTAAAAAAACATTTAATATTTTTATTGACATGTAAGATGAAAATATGATAAAAATTTAACTAACATCATATGAATCGGCGTTGATAGGATTTAGTAGTATTTCGATTTCTGATTTCAGAGAGCTGGTGGTCGGTGCGAACCAGTACAGAGCGAATTATGAATTACCCCCTGGAGCTTCTTTTACGAAACGTGAGGAGTAGTGAAAGACGGTTATAGACCGTTATGTCTAAAGAGTGGTGAAACGACACTGTTTCACAATTTAGGGTGGTACCGCGAATTTTTCGTCCCTGCATATATTGCAGGGGCGTTTTTTATTTTATAAGCGCATATCATATGACCCTTTATTTTGTGATACATTCATTTCACAAGCTAGGGTGGTACCGCGATTTCTTCGTCCCTGCATAATTATATGCAGGGACGTTTTTTTATCCAATCATTTCCGTATCATATAGAAGAACAAACAATTACCGGTAATTTGTCACAAAATTCTAAATTTTAGAAGGAAATATACAATATTGGCGAATTTTATATAAAAAAGAGCTATTTCATATTACTTAGGAGGGGAAAACAATGGTTTCAAAAATTGAGTCTGTTCTTTTAACAATTTTTATCTTTTTCTGCATTGGCTTTAGTGTTATCAAATTAGAAGTTTCACCACACATCCCGATTTTATTTGGCATCGTTCTTTTATTAGCGTTTGGATTTATGAAAAAAATTGATTGGTCTACTATGGAAAAAGGAATGATAAGTAGTATTTCAGCTGGTATTCCATCTATATTTATTTTCTTACTTGTAGGCGTATTAATTAGCATTTGGATCGCAGCTGGAACTATTCCAACTTTAATGGTATACGGCTTCCAACTTGTATCTCCAAAAATTTTCGTTCCAACTGTTTTTGTTGTTTGTGCAATTGTTGGAACGAGTATCGGTAGTGCATTTACAACTGCTGCAACTGTAGGACTTGCCTTTATGGGAATGGGTACTGCCCTTGGATACGATCCAGCTCTTATTGCTGGGGCAATTATTTCTGGGGCATTCTTCGGAGATAAAATGTCTCCTTTATCTGATACAACAAACTTAGCGCCTGCTGTAACGGGTGTAGATTTATTTGAACATATTCGTAACATGCTTTGGACAACAGTGCCAGCTTTCATTATTGCTTTTATCGCATTTTTCATTTTAGGAAGCGGATCTGGTGGAAACGTTGATTTCTCAGCATTTATTAACACATTAGAAAAAAATGCAACGATTTCTATCGTTACACTGATTCCTATTTTATTACTGTTCCTATTCGCATTTAAAAAGGTACCCGCAGTTCCAACATTACTTGCAGGAATTGTGGTAGGGATTATTATTCTCTTTATTTTTAAACCTAGCACTTCTTTAGCTGATTTAATAAAAATTATGCAAGACGGTTACGTTTCTAAAACTGGTATCAAAGATATTGATAGCTTATTATCTCGCGGTGGCCTGCAAAGTATGATGATGTCAATTGCTCTTATTTTCCTAGCTCTTTGTATGGGAGGATTATTACAAGGAATGGGTATTATAGCGCAGCTGATGAATATTATCTCTAGCTTCGTAAAAACTAGTACACGCTTAATTATTTCTACTGCTTCAACTGCAATTGGTGTAAACTTCTTACTCGGTGAGCAGTACTTATCCATCGTTTTAACAGGACAAGCATTTGCTAATAAATACGATGAAGTCGGTTTAGAACGTCGTAATTTATCACGAGTATTAGAAGATGCTGGTACAGTAATTAATCCACTCGTACCATGGGGTGTAAGTGGCGTATTCTTAACAAACGTTCTTAGCGTTCCAACATTCGATTACCTGCCATACGCAATCTTCTGTTTAGCATGTCCAGTCGTAACCATTATCGTCGGCTTTACTGGATTCGGTCTTTCATGGAAAAAAGAAAAAGCAGTACCAGTTTCATAATATAATAAAAAGGATTACCAAATCGGTAATCCTTTTTATATTTCTCGACTATCTATTCGCTTTCTTTCTTCTAAATAACATAAGTAATCCCGCTCCAACAAACGCAAGACCCGCTCCAATTGTAGAAGCAATACTTGCACCTGTTTTCGGTAAATCACGTTCATCTTTTTCAGCTTCTTTATTTTCACTTACAGTTGTTGTTGTTTCTTTTGTATTTTGATCATCTGTTGTAGTTTGTCCAGATCCAGTATTGTTTCCATCTTGTTTTGGTTCATTACCATTATTACCTTCTTCTGTTGGTGGTGTTGGGTTTTCTCCATTACCTGTTGGCGGTGTCGTTTGGTTTTCTCCACCACCTGTTGGCGGTGTCGTCGGGTTCTCTCCATCACCTTTCGGTGGTGTCGTTGGATTTTCTCCACCAGTTTCTTTATCATCATTTTTCTTCGTTATATCAATTGCATATTTAGCAAATTGATTTTCAGATGGTCCAACATATGATATGTTCCCATCTTTCTTTATATACTTTTGTGCATTTGGTGAAGAATCAAATGTTGTATTTAATTTATCTGCAACAATCGGTTTAAACGTCCAATTTTTATCTGCTGTCGGGTTAATAACTGGCGTTTCTTGCATATACTTTACAATAATTTGACGTGTTTCATCTTGCGATTGATATACAACTTCCCCTTTACTTACACCCGGGAACGTCTGGCTACTTCCACGATAGTTATTTGTAGCAACGATGAACTCTTGATTGTCAGCTACTGGCTTACCTTCATATGTCATATTTACAATACGATTCGTATTTGCATTTACAACTTTTCCATCTTTATCGTATTTCGCCGGTTGTGTTACATCAATTTCATATTTTAAGCCATCTAAAATATCGAAGTTATATGTAGGATAGCCTATATTTACTAATGGCTGTTCTTCTGTTTTCTTTGGATCAATTGTATTAAACTGACCTGCAGACATTTCAAGCCATTCTTTCACTTGTGCCCCATTTACTTTTACAGCATATAACGTATTTGGATATACGTATAAATCTGCAACGTTTTTAATCGCTAACGTTCCAGCTGGAATATCCGTATAATATGTTGCACCGTTTCGACCACCTGCTTTAAATGGTGCCCCTGCAGATAAAACCGGAATATCTTTAATCTTTTCGTACTCTGGTTTTTTAAGTTCTTGTTCTACATACCATTTTTGCGCATTTGTCACAATTTGTACAGAAGAATCATCTTGTACTAATGAAAAATAACTATTAATTGGTGCTTTCGTTGTACCTACAGCTGTATTTACATAATCGATTGTCGCTTCATGCTCACTTTTAATCTCATTAACTAATCTTGGATCAGGTCCTACATTACCTTTACCATTAACAATTGGGCGATATTGTGGCTTAGATTGATCTTTTTGTACTTCCCATTTTCCGTTTACCTTTTTCAATTGCATATCAATAATACCTAAGTTATTTCCAAAAACGCCAGGCATTACAACTGGAACACCATTAAATACACTTGCCACTTCAGTATGTGAATGTCCCATTAATACTGCATCTACGCCAGGAACTTCTGTCGCTAAATAAAACGATGCATTTTCCATTCCTTCGTTGTATCCACTCTTATCAACACCTGAATGCGCTAGTGCAACTATAATATCCGCACCTTGCGCCTTCATTTCCGGAACTAATTTTTTCGCTGTTTGCACAATATCTTTTGCTTTTACTTTTCCTTCTAAGTTCGCTTTATCCCAGTTCATGATTTGTGGTGGAACAAATCCCATTACACCAATTTTCACTATTTGTTTTTGGCCTGCTTCATCCACTACTTCTTTCTCTAAAATATGATATGGTTTATCAAAGTAATGCTCGTCATTCTCATCATTACCATCATGGTCATCTATATAGACATTCGAGTTAATAACCGGGAAATCCGTTTTTTTAATCACTTTTTTTAAATAATCTAAGCCGTAGTTAAATTCATGATTCCCAAGAGAGATGACGTCATACTTCATTAAATTCATTACACGATATAATGGATGTGTATAACTAGGATCCACAGGATTCTTCGGATCTTTTATTTTATTTGCTACATAATCTCCAAGCGGTGTCCCTTGTAATGCATCTCCATCATCAAATAGGACAGAGTTTTTCGCTTCTTCACGTGCTTTATTAACGAGTGTTGCAGTTTGCACGAGACCTACTTTATTATCTGTTTTCGTTTGATAATAATCGTAATTCATTAAGTTAACGTGAATATCTGATGTTTCTAGAATTCGTAAGTTAACTGTACTCTCCCCAGTGTTCTCATCTGCATGAGCTGTTGTTGGCATTACTTGCGGTGCTATAACACCAATCGCAAGAGTTGCTCCAGCTAGCATTTTTTTTGACTTTTTCACAAAAAATCCCCCTTATACAATTACCAGAAATAATGAAATGAATCCCTATCTGTCTCTAACCACATACCTTTTTTCTTCTATTAGAGACACAATTTTCATTTCACCCTGCGCTAACGAGTAGTCCCCTTAAACGCCCGATTGATGAAGACTATTAATTAATAGGAAATAAAGCTCCCACTCATTAAATTTTCACCTTATCTGACATTATCATATATAAAGTTCTTTCCTATCGTCAATATTTTTTGACAAACTTCAACAAATTTTCTGTAAAGTTATTATAAACTTTTCATAAACATATAATATGCCCTTACATTGCTAATACTGCTGAATATGATACAATTACCAATTACAAGGAGGATGAATTTATGAAAAAAGTCATCTTAACAATTGTTTGTCTCCTCCTTCTGATCATTTCTTATTCTTATTTTGAAAAGAACGACGAGACAAAACAAAATGAATCTGAAGAAAAAACAGAAAAAACATCTGCCCCAAATTGGATTGATAAGCAAACAAACGAATCTTTTTATCATCTTGTATTAGGTGATTCACTCGCTAAAGGATATGGATCGACACAAGGTGGATTTGCTGAATTAGCTTCTAAGCAAATAGAAGCACAAATTCATAAACCAATTACAGTAGAAAACCTTGGGGTAAACGGTCTTACAACAGATCGTCTCGCTAAAAAAGTTCAATCAGAAGATGTAAAGGAAAAAATTAGAGCAGCAAATATAATTACAATTAATATTGGAGGAAATAATTTATTTCGTTTAAATCGTGATGTTGGTGTTATAGATGGTATAAAAATGTTAAATAAAGAAAAAGCCCATTTTGAAGCGGATATAAAAAGTATTGTAAAGACAGTTCGAGATCAAAATCCGGACGCTTTACTCATTCTCTCAGAACTCTATAACCCGTTACAACTCGATGACTCCATCGCAAGTTATGCAGATATGTTTTTAGATGGCTGGAATGAATCTGTTTATTCCATTTCCAAAGCAAATCAACCATCTATCGTTTTACCAATTCGCAAATTAATATCGAATGATAAAAAAGAGTTATTATTTGACCAAGTACACCCAAATGATAACGGCTATGCAATTATTGCCAATACATTTACAAAGCAAGTGTTATCCTACAAATATTAAAGCGACCATGAAACAATTCTATTTTTATAACATGTCTTTTTTGTTACAATGATAGTGGAAGGGGGCCTTTATATGGAATCACGCGAGTGGGAACGTATTGTTGATCATCTTCTTTCGCTAGTGCCTCTTTTTTATCGCAAATTTATGCTTCCTGGAGAATTTTCTTCTCAAAGACATATGCCGCCATCACATACACAAGTATTACTGCTTTTGCATGAAAACGGCACATTAGCAGTTTCCGAAATCGGCAAGCGGCTAGCGATTTCACGGCCTAACATGACACCTCTATTAAACAAACTTATTCAAGAAGAACTAATAGAGCGTCATTATAGCGAAAAAGATCGACGGGTCATTTTAATTTCCCTAACAGCTGAAGGGAAATTATTAGTAAATCAGTATCAGCAATTCATTTTAGACAAACTAAAAGAAAATTTCCAAACATTATCTGAGGAAGAGCGCGAAAAGCTCATTCATTCTCTTCA
Source organism: Bacillus sp. GMa5/1 (assembly GCF_050172015.1). NCBI lineage: Bacteria > Bacillati > Bacillota > Bacilli > Caryophanales > Bacillaceae > Bacillus > Bacillus sp. GMa5/1. The sequence continues at coordinate 87,101 of NZ_JBNLYC010000004.1, forward strand.
AACCATTCAAAATTTAATTTTGAAAACAAACGTATAAAGCTGCTTCTAAATAGAAGCAGCTTTATGATTCGTAATAATTACCATAGTATACATTGGAATATGGCCATGTTGTTAAATATGGTTTTTTTTCCTGTGTAGGCTGTTGTGTTGGTAATTGTGGTATTTGTGATAATTGCTGTAATTGTTGTTGCCGATATAATTCGTATTGTCTACTCGTATCATAAACCGGATAATAATTTACATATGGATATACTTGAGGTACGTAATAATAATACATTATCCTCTCCTCCTTTTTCTTAAACATATTCAAAGGAGAAAATGAATGTGACATTGTTTATAATTGTACAAGTGGTTCTCTCACTCGTTTCTTCCTTTTCTTCAAACGTAACTTACGGTTCTTTTCGTATAAATAATGCACAACGAAATATGAAATGAGACCAAACACAACTCCTAAAATCGTCATTCCAATTAATACATACACTTCACTTTGTAATAAGCTCTTTAATATCGTAAAAATGTGACTTGAAAACAAGTCCGATATCGTAAATGGTTCATGATGAATTTTCTGTACATGAAATGGATAAATCATTTTTCCTAGCGCATACGCAAGCGGAAATAAAAATACTGGGAGAAACGATATTTTCCCAATAATATTGCCAATAACTGCCGCAGGAAAAGATCCCTTTGCTAACCTGACGATTGGATAAAATATTACATATACGAGCGATGCCGTATAAATGACTAACATTTCTAAGCCGAATCCTATAGCAAACCCTAACGATACTTTCTTTGCGCCTTCTGGCGATCGAAGCAACTTATAATATTGAAACTTTAATATTCTCCACATCCGCTGGAAAAACGAATATGTTTTCTTAGTTGTTTTCACCCTCATCATCTCTTTAACTATATTTTTATATGTAGTATGTCCTTACACACTCTGAAAAACAAATTTAGTTTTCTCTTTTATTATAAATGATATCGAAATGGTTAACCAAATATACATCCGACATTTTAATATAAAAAAACCTCCCTTTTAGGAAGGCTCTTCTACATTTTTAAATAAACTCACTAATAACGCTTTTTGAGCATGCAATCGATTACCAGCTTGCTCAAAGACGATAGACTGCGGTCCATCTATAATTTCTCCTGTTACTTCTTCTTCACGATGGGCAGGTAAACAGTGTAAGAAACGATATGTTTGCTTCGCATGCTTAACAAGTTCGTTATTGATTTGGTAAGGTTGAAATAAAGTATACTTCTCTTCTTCGCCCTCTTGCCCCATGCTCATCCAAACGTCAGTATAAATGAAATCTGCTTCATTCACCGCTAATTCAGGATCATGCAAAACTTCAATTTCAGCTCCTGTTTCCTTGGCAATTGCTAACGCTTTTTTTACAATCTCTTCATTCGGTTCATACCCTACAGGCGTTGCCACAGTCATATGCATTCCGACTTTTGCACTCGCTAGCAACAATGAATGACATACATTATTTCCGTCACCTACGTAAGCCAATTTTATTCCTTTAAATGTATTTGTTTCTTCGTATATCGTCATAAGGTCTGCCAATGCTTGACAAGGATGGTGATCATCCGTTAAACCGTTAATAACAGGAATACTCGATTCTTTTGCAAGCTCTTCTACATCCGCGTGTGAGAATGTACGTATCATGATCCCGTCAATATACTGCGATAATACTTTCGCAGTATCTGAAACGCTTTCTCCTCTTCCCATTTGCATCTCTTTCCCACTTAAAAACATACCATGTCCCCCGAGCTGTACCATTCCTGCTTCAAAAGATACACGAGTACGAGTTGAATGCTTATCAAAAATAAGCCCTAATATTTTGCCTTGTAATAAAGGCTCTTGCTTATTCTTTTTTAAATATATAGCGAACTCAATTAAAGAAATAATTTCTTCTTTCGTTAATTCTTCTAGTGTTAAAAGATCTTTCGTATTTAATTTCGGTACTTGTACAGTTGACATGAAACTTCCCCCTTATATGATTGATACGTTTTTTGTACAAACTACTTTTTTTATTATATATACTGCCTGTTCTAACTCTTCATTCGTGACAATGAGTGGCGGTAATAGTCTTATCACATTAGGACCTGCTTGTAATACGAGAAGTCCTTCGTTTTCTAGTTGTTCTATAAAACTTGCAACTTCATGCTTACACTCAATCCCAATCATAAGCCCCTTACCACGTATATTTTGAATACATTCGACATGCTGTAATTCCTCTTGCAACTTCTCTAATACGTACTCGCCTTTTTCTTGTACTTCTTTTAAAAAAGATGGTTTTTTACTTACTTGCAATACTTCTTTCGCTGCAGCCATCGCGATGTAATTCCCGCCAAAAGTTGAACCGTGTGATCCTGCAGGAAACGACGCTCCGAGCTCTTTCCGGCCAATCATCGCTCCGACAGGAATCCCATTCCCAAGCGCCTTTGCAACGGTAACGATATCAGGCTCTATTCCCACTTGTTCATAAGCGAATAGTGTTCCAGTTCTTCCTATCCCCGTTTGTACTTCGTCTATAATAAATAAGGAACCGAACTTATTACATAATGTTTCAATCTCTTTCAAAAAAGATAGATCAGCAGGTATTACTCCTCCCTCTCCTTGAACAACTTCTACCATTACCGCCGCAACTTCTTCATTCATTACTTCCTCTAATGCTTTAATATCGTTAAAAGGGATATGTAAAAAAGATGGAAGTAATGGACCAAATCCTTCTTTTACCTTATCTTGGCCCGTTGCACTCATCGTTCCAAATGTTCTACCGTGAAAAGACTGCTGGCATGTTACGACGAGAGATTTTCCAGTATGCTTACGTGCTAACTTTAAAGCCGCTTCATTTGCCTCTGCCCCACTATTACAGAAAAACACATAATCTAATTCTCTATTTTCTGTTAATAATGACGCAACTTCTTCTTGCAAGCTGTTTGTAAACAGGTTAGATATATGCCATATATCATCAAGTTGCTCTTGTACACCTTTGAGAACAGTAGGGTGACAATGTCCTAAATTACATACGCCAATTCCTGATGTGAAATCTAAATATTCCTTACCGTTATTATCAATAACTTTCGTTCCAGTTCCCTTTACAAACTCAATAGTTCTTCTGCCATACGTTTGAAAAAGATGACTCGTCATGCAATACTCACACCTTTCGTTACCGTCGTTCCAATACACTCTCCCGTAACCTCAGTAAAATCTTTTGTACCATTCACAATACTTATCTTTTGCACTCCCATTTTTAATGATGCTAGTGCCGCCTGTACTTTCGGAATCATCCCACCTGTAATAACACCTGTTTCTATAAAAGTAGCAATTTCAGATTCATCCGTTTCCTTTACCAAATTCCCTTCATGTAATATTCCATCTACATCCGTAATAAAAATAAGCTCTTTTGCCCCTAACGCAGCCGCAATCCCAGCTGCAGCATTGTCCGCATTTATGTTATAAACTTCATTACCATTTACCCCGATTGGAGCAATAACAGGAATATACTCCATATTCATTAATCCTTTTAATAAGGCTGTTTCTACATAACTTACTTCCCCCACATATCCTATCTCTTCACTGACAGGTTGAACTTGAAGTAAATTGCCGTCACATCCTGAACAACCTACCGCAAGTAAATTATGCTTTTGTAAATTCATTACGAGTTTTTTATTCGTACTTCCGCATAGCACCATTTGAACAACATCCATAACTTCTTTTGGTGTTACGCGTAATCCATCTCTTTTTTCTACGTTGATGTTACAATCTTTTAATTTGGCATCAATTTCTGGCCCACCACCATGAACAATCACTACTTTATACTTCTGTTGCAATTTCTTTATACATTCAAAAAACACAGCTTTTAATTGATTCAACATACTACCGCCGCATTTCACTATAATATATTCGCTCATCTTCTCTCTCCTTATGTACGATAACAAGCGTTTATTTTCACATATTCATAGCTTAAGTCACAGCCCCAAGCTGATCCTGTCTCTTCTCCTAAGTGTAAGTACACATTAATGACTATTTCATCTTCTTGTAATCTCTCTTTCATTTCTTCTTCAGAAAATGTTTGAGGCTCACTATTTTTTAATACCAATATAGATTGAAGAGTAATGTCAATTGTATTCGGACTAATAGCTACTTCACTTTGTCCAATACTGCTAATAATTCGTCCCCAGTTTGGGTCTTCACCATGTATTGCTGTTTTCACAAGACTCGAACCGACTATTTGCTTTGCAATTTTTTTTGCCTCTTCATTCGTTTGAGCTCCTAGCACATTTACTTCTATTAACTTCGTAGCGCCTTCACCATCTTGCGCAATTTTTTTTGCTAAATCTTCACATACCTTCTGTAAAGCACATACGAAAGTTTCCCAATCTGTATGTTCCATATTTATCGGCCTTGTTTCTGATAATCCACTTGCCATAACGATGACCATATCATTCGTAGAAGTATCGCCATCTACCGTAATTTGATTAAATGTATGATTCGTAATTTGGGATAATGCCGTTTGCAATACGTCATGCTCTATATGAGCATCTGTCGTAATAAAACTAAGCATCGTTGCCATATTCGGATGAATCATCCCTGAACCTTTTGCAACACCCGCAATCTTCACTTTCTTCCCATCAATAATCATTTCATAGCAAGTTTCTTTCGTTATGAGATCCGTCGTTAAAATTGCTTCAGAAAAAGAATATGCTTCACTTTCTTCCTTCGTCGGTATAAGAGTTGCAACTCCCTTTCGGATTATATCCATCGGCAGCGGAACACCAATTACACCTGTTGAAGCTACTGCAACGTAATTTTCTTTCAATCCAAAATGTTCCGCCCCTAATGTGCGCATCTCGTATGCGTCTTGTAATCCTTTCATTCCAGTACAAGCATTTGCATTTCCACTATTAACGATAATTGCTTGTAACTTCCCTTCTGCCGTTATACTATCCTTCGTTACTTGCAAAGGGGCTGCTTGTATTTGATTCGTTGTATACACAGCGGCACATGATGCTGGTACGTCACAAACGATTGCCCCTAAATCCTTTTTCTCCTTTTTCAGACCATTTGCAGTACCAATTGCCGAAAAGCCTTTCGGCGTTACAATTGAACCATTTTCTAATTTTGTAATAGACGCTACTTTAATCATCATGTCCCCCTTATAGATAAAGCGGCATATGTTGTAAACCTGTTGTCTCTTCTAGTCCCGCTATTATGTTTGCATTTTGAATCGCTTGCCCAGCCGCGCCTTTCATCATATTGTCTATAACAGAAACGACCGTAACTCTTTCTGTTCTCTCATCGTAAGCTATGCCAATATCACAATAATTTGAGCCTCTCACTTCTTTTGGACTTGGAAATTTCCCTTGCGTACAAATTCGGATGAAAGGCGATTGTTCATACGTTTCTTCATACAATTTTTGAAGTTGCTTTATTTCCATCTTTTGTTTTACTTTTGCATAAAGTGTAATCATGATTCCTCGTGATATCGGTATTAAATGTGTGCTAAATGTAATTGGCTGTAATTCACTATTCCATTCTGTAAGCATTTGCTCAATCTCTGGAACGTGCTGATGCTGGTTTACTTTATAGATGTGTAAGTTATCGTATAGCTCAGGAAAATGAGTCATTGTTGTTGGTGTTTTACCTGCTCCTGATACCCCTGATTTCGCGTCAATAATAATCGAATCTTCTTCAATCCTGCTACTACGTACTAACGGTGCTATCGCTAGCAATGTGGCTGTAGCAAAACATCCTGGGTTTGCAATTAAATTTGCCTTTTGAATCTCAGTCCTTTTCCATTCACTTAACCCATACACTGCTTTTCTAAGAATTTCTTCTTTCGCTGCTGGCCTTTTATACCACAGTTCATATGACGAAGGATCTATCATACGAAAGTCTCCAGATAGGTCAATTACTTTTAAACCTTCTGCTAATAACTTGGGAGTTAACTCCGCCGATACTCCTGCTGGTGTTGCTAGAAATACGATTTCTGCTTCTTTCCCTATTGTCTCCACATCAATTTCTTGTAACGTATGAACGAGGACATTTCGAAGATGCGGATATACATTTGTTATACACTCACCAACTTGTGAAAAAGAATGAAGAGATGCTATAGAAAAATATGGATGTTGTTCTAATAAACGAATTAACTCAATGCCCCCATATCCAGTGGCTCCAATAATTGCGACTTTCATAAGTTCCTCCTCAAATCGATTCTTTAAATTAAGTATGATTATAATAT